>JAOZRC010000365.1 GCA_029940345.1 Desulfobacterales bacterium | reverse complement strand
TAGCAGCCTGTTTCAGATTCATTTCCGGCACGGAAATGGTTGACCCCTCACCGTTAAGCGTCAGTTGGTATGGATTTTCATCACTATCGTTGTTGGAAATACTGATCGCTGCGGTCTCAATATTGCCTTTGGCCAAGCCGGTCCAGGAAATTGTCATGCCGCTGGTAGGTACCAGACCTGCTAACAAAAACCGAGTGCCATGTAGGCTGGTTTCTGAACAACTTAACACCTGCCCGGCGAGTTCATAAATGGGAATCGTTCCCTTAATTATTGACCTTTCCCACTATTCTATGTATCCTGATGTTAAATTGTTATCCCTCAAAACACCTTCCAAGGATATGCAACAATGATACAATACCCCTTGCCCGAAAAAATCGGCGATCCCGATCTTTTAGTCGGTCGCGAAAAAGAGTTCGCCATTCTGAATAAATGGCTTAGCCGGATACCCAAAAGACTGGGTAAATCCAGGGTCATTCTGGCGCGCCGCAAAAGCGGGAAAACGGCGATTGTGCAGCGCATTTTCAATCAGTTGTGGAGTGCTGACGGCGACATCATTCCGTTTTATTTCAATATTGCGGAAATGAAAATCTGGTATCCCATGTTTGCCCTTGAATACTACTGCGCATTTGCCTCACAATATATCTCCTTTTTAGAACGCGATAAAAAGCATGTTGAAGATCCGCTTTCCTTGGAGATAATCAAAGATTATGGTATCAAACATGGTATCCAACATTTGGTTAATGATGCCGACCGGCTTTGGAAAAATAAAAAGTTAGGCTGGCATGATTTGATGTGGCAAACCGCGTACACGGCACCATCCCGTTATGCTTCGCTTTCAGACTGTCGGATTTTGGTAATTATTGATGAATTTCAAAATATTACGCAATATATCTATCGAGATGAAGCTTGTAAAATAGCGCTCGATGAAACCATGGCGGGGAGCTTTCACGATGTGGTGGAATCCAAAATCGCACCCATGCTGGTTACCGGTTCTTACGTGGGCTGGCTGATTACGGTGATCGGCAAATATCTGCAAGCGGGGCGGCTGAAACGCCAGTTCATGAATCCCTATTTGACGTCGGAGGAAGGCTTGCAGGCGGTCTATAAATATGCCCAATTCTGCAACGAACCGATCACTAACGAAACCGCTGTCCAAATCAATCGTCTCTGCATGTCCGATCCGTTTTTCATTTCATGCGTGATTCAAAGCGAATATGAGGCGAAAGACCTCACTACGCAGCAAGGCGTGGTCAATACGGTAAATTACGAAATCACGGATGCGTCTTCGGAGATGTCCATGACTTGGGGCGAATATATCGAACTGACACTGGATAAGATCAACGAACGCTATGCCAAAAATATTCTATTGCATTTGAGCAAATATCCCGATCGTGATTGGACGGCCGACGAACTCAAAAACGCCTTGAACCTGAAAATAGACCAACGCAAAATTCGTGAAAAACTGGAGACCATGGTTAAGGCGGATGTGATCAAAAAAGGGCGAGGCGATATTCGCTACCAAGGATTGCATGATGGCACGATTTACCTGATACTGCGGCATCGTTTTGAAGAGGAAATCAGCGAATTCACTCCGGATTTGAAACAGAATTTCAACGCCGAACTTGAGCAATTGAAAAAGGAAAGAAATTCTCTCCAGGGACGCTTGAACAATCTGGCAGGCAAGTTTGCCGAGTTTCAACTCTTCACCGATTTCCGTACTCGCCAAACCTTTCCTCTATCTGTTTATTTCGAAGGTGTTTCGGATAATACGCGATTAAATATCATCGACGTGCGCATGCGCGACAAATTTCAACGCACGGACGGCAAAGAATTTGAAATTGATGTACGTGCCGACTCAGATTGCGGACGCACAGTTCTGGCAGAAGTGAAAAAAACCGCTCAACGCACCGGCATCGGTATTGTGCGCAAATTTTTTCAAAAAGCAGAAGCGTTTGCCCAGAGATTTCCCGATAAAATTGTGTTATTATCCTTTTTATCAATTGGCGGCTTTACGCGAGACGCCCTGCGGTTTTGTAAAGAAAACGGCATCGGAACAGCTATGAAAATTACCTATTTTCAAAAAGATGAATAACGTGCATGTTTTCACCAAAATCTGACGCAATGCTATTACGCATAGGTCTATAAGTTTTGGCTTTTTGGTAAACATCCGGTTATCATCCTGAAATTAAAGAAAAAATTTGCTTTTAGGGGATATGTTGAATTATTTTTTAATTTCAAAAGGTTAATGGAAAAAGCCGTAACTTATAGACCTATGCGATGCTAAACTGTAAGTTCACCACTCCTTCGAATTGTTAACCATAAAATGATGGATTTTCTATATTTTTAATATGTTACAGATTAACTTGTAATTTAATCTGCTGAATCTCTTGCCACAAAGCCAGATAAGCCTGGGCAGCGGCCGATTTCGGACGATAATGGGTCAATGGTTCACGAAAAAGACCCATTTTTTCCACATCGGCGCTATACGGAATAGATGTCTTTAACACTCGCTTTTGGGTCATCAGTTCCTGCATCATCTGCCGGTGCATGGTTTTGCGCTGCTCCACCATAGAGAAAAACGGATAAATTTTATGTTGCTCCAAACCGGATACTTTAAAAAAAGCATACAGTTTTTCTAAAGTCAGCATCGAAAGCGTGGTCGGGATAATAGGAACCAGGATAATGTCAGCCGCCTCGAATATATTTTCGGACACCAAGGTGATATTAGGCGGACAATCCAGCAAAACGTAACCATATTGATCTTTAAGCGTCTTAAGGACGTTTTTTAAACAAGTGCGCGTGTCTTCGAATTCGTTCAGCAGGATATCAAGGTTGCGATAGGAGAAATCGGCTGGCAGCAAATCCAAAAAATCAAAATCGGTGCCCCTGATATTTTTGTCAATGCGTTTTCCTCCTTTAAGGAACTTGCGACTGTTATATTTAGGTATCGGCCTGATTCTGAAATAATAGGAAGCCGACCCTTGGGGATCCAAATCGCACACCAGCGTGTGCCGCGATTCGGATGCCGCCAGAAAAGCCAGGTTAACGCATGCCGCGGTCTTTCCCACACCACCTTTGATACTGTACAAAGCAACAGTTTTCACAAGATAATCCTTTTGCGCGTTAAGTGAAAAGTTTGGTAAAACATTTGCGATTGTCTTTGGAATCGAATTGCCGGAACACATTGAAAAAGGCCCGGCGAACCTCGGCTTGTTCCATATTTAACCGCACAATCAGACCGCCCGTGGCCGCCGCTAGCTGAAATGAATTAACGGAAGACGTACGCATCGTTTTCAAATAATCATATAAAAAAATCTGTTGAACAGACAGATCATTAAACGTTCCCAGGTTATCCTGCAAAATCTTCAGTTGTTTGATGAATGCTTTCATTTCCTCGGTGGGAAAAAGGGAGGCAAAAAACTCAAGCAAATAGCGCAACTTTTTGCATTCAATCCTCAGACGATGGATTTTTGCGTCCGGCGTGGCCGTAGTAATCTTGCCGCCGGATTTGATGATTTTACGAAAGCGCTTGAATATAACGGTTTTGGCGATTTCAATCGTCGGAAAAAGGGCGTTAACCGGTGTTGACGCCGTGTCATGATTTTGTTTCGGGAAATTTTCCAGGAAAGTGATTATGCTATCGTATTCGTCGCTTGCCATCGCCGCTGCCACTTTTTTCAATTCATTGCCGCGTTTGGCTTTCAACGAACGAAACAACCGGATGACGCCGGGACGAAGCGGTTCGGGAACAAGCCTTTCGTAGTGGGATTGCATCAGCAGGTAAACATCCAAATCGCGCAGCCGGCCGGTCAATTGGCCCAGTGTGCGCAAATCGGTTTGCAATTTAGCGGTGGTTTGCGGGTCAAGCACACCTTTCACCTGACTGAGTAATGAGCGCGAACGACGTACGGCAACACGAAAATCGTGTAAAAATTCACTGTCAATGTCCAGGCGAACGCCATCTTCATTGAGACGCATGACACCGACCAGGTATGCCAAAAGACGTTTAACCGCATCCTGGCTATTCATATCAGGCGTCAGCGTTATGTTGACTTTGGATGAATAAGCGCCGGGTTTCAGACCGGCATGTTTAATGGCCCGAATATAAACCGGCGTGGTAACTTGTTTTAAACCATTGGTCGACAGTAGTTTGGCAACCTGTTTAGCCTCCTGGCGATATCCTTTCACCGGTGCGAGGACACATTGGTCGGTCGATCTTTCCTGGCCATGAACAACCGTTTTTTCCAACATGACGCGTACAACGGTTTTGGCATCCTCGTTCAGCAAGCGCAAAACCGTTTGTTCCCGTGTCAGTCTTGCAACACATTGCAATCCCCGGATGTGTGCCAGCGGTTTTAGTTGTTCCCTGAAATCCGAAGCGGGATAATCCCACCAGAACTTCGGTAACAGAGCCCCTCGGCAGGTGTGTTCTGCCAGATTTGCATCGCTGTTTAAATCAACAATCGCCAGATGGTTTCCGCATTTGACAAGCATGCGTTTTTTTTTGTACAAACGCCAGTCAAACGTGTCGTAAAGTTCAATGTCAATACTGTCAGACGTTTCAATCAGATCTGAAAAGTTTTCCTCAAGTGCGTTTTTGAGCGCCAGCGCCGTTTCAGTGTCCGGCATGGCATAAACTTTAACCGGCATGTGTTTTTCCTTTCATTTTTTGCAGCTACTTACTTGCGAATATATTGAAATTCTAATTTTTTCTACCAAATTATATTTACATTTTCAAGCTAATAATCGAATGAACGTCTCAGATGAAAAGCGGGTGATAAACATACCAAAGGATATTTATGCAAGACACTTTAAAATTGAAACATGAAACCAAAGCCCAAGTGGTGTTGTTGTCCGGTTTCCTGGGTGCCGGCAAGACAACCCTGTTGAAACGTATTCTATCATGGCCTGCCGATCTGTCCGATACGGTCGTCATTGTGAATGAGTTCGGTGATGCGGGAATTGACGGGCTACTCCTTAAAAACAGCAAGTCAGATGTGATCGAACTTTCCAGCGGCTGTATCTGTTGCACGTTAAGCAGCGATTTTAAACAGTCGCTCAACCGTGTGTGGAATCGTTTTCATCCTGCCCGAATTTTGATCGAGGCTTCCGGCATTGCCGATCCGGCATCTGTTTTGCCGGTTTTCAACATGCCTGATATCGGTGATCGCATGATGCTTAGAAAGATTATTACGGTGTTGGACGCTGATTTCTGGGAAGCGCGGGAGGCATTTGGCCCCCTTTTCTACAGTCAACTGGAAACCGCTGATCTCATTTTGCTTAATAAAATCGATTTGTTCGACAAGGCCAAAATCCCTGGTTTTCTCAGCGAAATCCATCAAGCCATTCCTGGCTGCCAGGTAATCCCCACAATTCATTGCGGTATTGATCCCGAAACCTTGTGGATGACGCCAAAATCCAAAAGTGTCAATCTTCAGCCGATCCGTTATTTTAAACGAAGTTATGATCAGCAATTACAAGACCGTACCGGAATTGATCATCATCTGGCTGGAACAGCCACAACTGAAAACTATGTGACCTTTTCTTATGTGAATAACAACGCTGCGGATGAGGCTTCTTTTAAAAAATTCGTTAACGCTTTGCCTTGGGAACTCTTCCGTATGAAAGGCCTGATTCGGTTCGCAGATCGAGCCGAGATGGTCAATTTTGTCGGCGGAAAAAGCGAATACACTCCCTGGGATGGAGAACCGCAAACCCGTTTGGTATTTATTGGCTGGGGAATTGATCCTGATAAAATTATAGGGCGTCTGCCTTAATTCTGGCGATACCCAATTAAAGGCAAAGATGATATCCTGATAAAACTGCGCTGTTATGGCTTTTGCAGCCGATTTAAGACTTTTCAAACAGGCTCTAAGTAACGGGAACGAATTAACTTTCCCATT
>JAOZRC010000364.1:1460-5906 GCA_029940345.1 Desulfobacterales bacterium | reverse complement strand
TCACCACGATAAGGCTCTCCCTTATTTCGATATCATCACTGCCTGTATCTGAAACATTTAATGACACCGTGTATTCTCCCGCAGCAGTATATTCGTGGGTCGGATTCCGTTCGTTGCTCGTCCCGCCGTCGCCAAAATCCCACAACCAAGCTAATATTTCGCCGGTGCTCGCGTCATCGAACGTAACCGCCAACGGAAAAACGCCCTGTGTCGGGGTTGCCGTGAAATCTGCATTCAGAGGTGGCTCGCTCACCACGATAAAACCTGTTCTTGTTTCCGTATCAGAGCCCCCTACGCCGGAAACAGTCAATGCCACTGTATATTCTCCAGCGGCAGTATATTCATGGGTCGGGTTCTGTTCGCTGCTCGTTCTCCCGTCGCCGAAGTCCCACAACCATGAAAAAATTTCACCCGTACTGGCGTCGTTGAATTCCACCGTCAATGGAAAATCACCTGATACCGATCCCGCGGAAAAATCGGCGTCCAATATATATGAGGACTCCCACACAAAGCGAAATGCATCTGCGATCACTGCGCCTTCCGGCGTGTTCGACAAGATGACGGAATTTCCCGTCCCTTCCTCGAAAACAAAAGTGCCGATATATTTCCATTCCTTGTAATAATCGGTATAATCCGCCGTAACTTGCGACTGTATGCCGGCATGTTCGATGGTGATTAAGGCGTTTGTGGCCCTGGAACTGGATTCGGCGCTGAAACGGTCTCTCCACCATCCGAACACTTTGTAATACCCCGCAACCGGAATATCAGGGGTCCAGGAAGAGATCGAAGTCCCTTGTCCGGGTTGAGCTAATAGATAATCAGCCTCGTAAAATCCCATTACCTCGGTCGTTCTTTCCCAGTCGCCGGAGGATTGAAATCCGGGGTCATTATTGTCGATGATGATCCCATCCTCGGATTTGCTGCAAGTCCCGTCCGTCTGAGGAACCCCGATATCGCAGCCGCAAAGCAGGCTGTCCTGAACCAGATATCCCCCTTCGATGCAATGAAAGGGCTTTGAAGCCGAGCATTCTCCCACCTGAGTTCCATCGCCGCAGGTTTCAGGCGGATTGGGATTATAGATCTGTCTTGATAGAATGAATTCTGATGGATTAAAAAGGTTACTCAGATCCGTGGTGTAGCCCGCAAGATATTTACTTCGGGAAATTTCGAGATGCAGGTGCAGTCCGGAAGGTGCCCAGCCTGATTCTCCGACGATTCCGACAACAGTTCCGATAGGAATGAATTGGCCGACGGTAAAATCCTGTTGAACCGAATACGCCAAATGACTGTAAGAGGAATAGACAATTTCATTATTCGGAAGAAGGTGCTTGAATCGTATCGCATTCCCGGATCCATCGAAATTCTCCACCCATCCATTCGCAATACAACGCAATTCGACATCAAAACGGTATACGCCGTAGTCCGTCGCCGCATGAAATCTATCTGGCCGTTCCATTCGCTCGTTGCCAAAGGCTTGAAATATAAAAAAATCCTGTTCGTCGATCGGCAAAATGAATTCGTCCGCGACAGCGCTCGGTTCGCGAACAATGATAAAGCCTTCCTTTGTCTCGAGGTTTTCATGGCTTCCGTCTGAAACGGTAAGGCTGACGGTATATATTCCGGGTTCTTGGTAGACGTGTTCCGGGTTTACATCGGAACTGGTTTGACCGTCTCCGAAATCCCAAAACCACGACACGATACCACTCCCCCCGCTATAATCGTTGAACGATACTGTTAAGGGTGCAGCTCCTTCCGTTATGGTGCTCCAAAAATCGGCATCAATCATTTCAACGGTGATATAATTCGTTTTCGTTTGCGTATCGGCACCCCCAGGACCTGTGATCGTCAATGACACCGTGTAAAGTCCCACCTCATCATATTGATGCGTCGGATTCTGTTCGTAGCTGGTTCCGCCGTCACCGAAATCCCATGACCAGGATGAAATTTCTCCACCGCTCACATCATTGAACATCGCTGAATATGGCGCGATTCCGTATGTCGAATCGCATTCGAAATCCGCATTGATCCTCTCCACGGCGACATAATCGGTTTTAATTTTTGTGTCGGCGCCGTTGTTGCTTGTTACGGTCAATGTAACGGTATATACTCCCGGAATGGTATATTGATGCGTCGGATTTTTCTCGCCGCTGGTTTCGCCGTCTCCGAAATCCCAAAGCCATTCTATGATTTCTCCTTGACTCTGGTCTGTGAAAACGACATCCAGGGGTTGAAATCCGGTCAGAGGAGACGCTTCGAATTCAGCGAAAACACTATCCGAGTCTCCGGCAAAAGTAATTCTCACGGCGTCGGCGACCGGGTTTCCGGTGGCTTCATTCGTCAGGACAACCCGAACTTCGCCGGTTCCGAACCAATAGGCACCCAGATCGTTCCATTGGCTTCCGTTGATTGTTTGGTCCACAGCGACCGTCGTGGTTCCGTTTAAGTGATAAATTGTATAAGGCGCATTCGTCGATCGGGTGCTGTAAGGTGTTGACCACCATGCAGCGACTTGATAAAAACCGTCTTTTGGGGCGTATAGAGTCCATTGGGCGCTCGTTTCACCGCTCCCACCAGTTGTCCATATATAATTGCCGCCATAATATCCGGGTACGGTTGTTGATAAGGACCAACCCGGGTCGAAGGTAAAATTGGGGGAATCATTATCAACAATCTGTTCGTAATGGCCTGGTTCATTAACGACAATATAATTGGTTCTGGTTTCCGTAATGCTCCCTTCCGCTCCTGTCGCCGTCAATGACACCGTGTATGTTCCGGGTGTGAGGTAGGCATGAACGGGATTTTCATCCGTACTATCAGTCCCGTCACCGAAATCCCATACGAAAGCATCAATATCCCCAACGCTTTGATTTTCAAAAACGACGTTCAAGGGCGCTTGGCCGGTCAACGGCTCTGCTTCGAAATCCACTCTTGTCGAGGTGAATTCGAGCAACCTGACCGCATCGGCGACCGGATTCCATGTTGTATTGTTCGTCAAAACGACGCTGGCGGGGCCAGCAGTGAAATAGTAGATGCCGAGTTCGTTCCACTGGCTGCCGCCGGTTCTCTGGTCCGCATTGACGGTATCGCTTCCGAAAGCATGCTCAATGGTATAGGGGGCATCCGGCGACCTGGTATGGTATGGCGCGGACCACCAGGCAAGGACTTGATAAAATCCGTCCTCGGGCACAGTGAATGCCCATGTCGCGCTCGCTTCAGTGCTCCCGCCCTCAGCCCACAGGTAATCACTGCCGTAATACCCGGGAACGTAAGTCGATGAAGACCATGACCCGCTCGTCGAAAAACCGGGTGAGTCATTATCAATAATTTCATCGGCCAAACTGATGTTGATAGGAGCGAATAAAAAGGTTGAACCTGATAAAACAAATAAAAAAACAACAATTCTCGAAATGATATTTTTCATAATCAATCCTCCTTGTCAGACGGTATGAAAGATGCCTGAAGTTAAATATGCTTTTCGCTCAAAAAAAAAGCCGGGCTGCCACTATTCTTTTGGCAACCCGGCTATCTAATTATAGACCCGTAGCTTTCCGTCCCCATCTTGCGATAGGTTTGGTTTTTTCCTGGTTAATGAATCAAAGAACGCCAACAGTTTCAAATTTTCTGTTTTGCACTACGATATTAATTTATGCAATACTTATGCCAACCTATGTATCATATTGATATTATTTGATTAAATTTTTTTTATATGATTTTATCAATATTAGTTACTACTAACTGTAAAGACTTATGACACTTCGCCATAATTTTCTTCAAAATGGTATTTTGCTATAACTTAATGTAATTATTAAATTTAATTTATTTTTAGACATTCCGAATGCAAATTGTTTTTGCTTTGACGGTAGAAAAATGTCAAAAATATTTACATTTTTCGGACTTCCAAATTGTAATAAAAATCGACTTATTTATATTACAAATGAGATATTCAGGAGGCATTTAAACAATTATATTCATTGTATATGAAAATGGATAACATACAGATATATCGTCTATATTTATTACTGCTAATGAATAATCTATACTCTTTACAGTCAAATTGAAATCATGAAAATAAATAAATAAAGAGTAAAATTAACGGTGTAAAAAAGTCAAATATTTTTACACTTTTTCGGACTTTCGAAATCTCGCTTATTCAGGCTTTTTTCTTCCATTCTATTTTAATTATCAACGGAGTCCAAACAGGGCTGCTCCACTATAATATTTTATAACAATTTAATTTTAAATGAGTTTAATTGCTGCTTAAATATTTCACTCAAAGGCGTGATCGAACGTGTAAGTATTATCAAGAGTAATAAAACAAGTAGAAATATCGGTGGAATTTAGGTGAAACCACCCCTTTTCTCACTATTATTGGCACATTTTTTGCATGTATAACCAGAAAAAGTGTATCTGTTAAGGGTTTGCAAAAAACAACATAAACCGTCACAA
>JAOZRC010000364.1:0-1450 GCA_029940345.1 Desulfobacterales bacterium | reverse complement strand
TGGAATTTAGGTGAAATTAGCCCTTTCCTCACTATTATTGGCACACTTATTGCATATAGTTGCATATAGAGCCAGAAAAAGTGTATCTGTTAAGGGTTTGCAAAAAACAACATAAACCGTCACAAGACACATTTTAATGTGAATAATACCTCCATTACCACAATTTCTATGAAGGGGGCAGTGAACGGTTACTGGGTTATGATTATTTTGACAAAGATAGACTTATTTGCTATAAGCTTTAAGTAAAAAATTTTGGGTAAGAATTTTATTCAAAGTACAGTTTTATAAATATGACTCCTGATAGTATAAAGGCTCGGACGGCAATCGAAAACAGAAAAGCGCAACGGCTGTATTATCTTGATAATATTCGCGCTATTGCGATATTCATGGTGGTCTGTATTCATGCAACCGCGTATACCCATAAATTCGATGAACCGCTTGCCGCAGCATTAGATTTTATAATTTTCACAATTTCCGTGCCGGTGTTTTTCTTTGCTGACGGTTTTCTTTTTGCCCGTCTTTATAAACATAAATATTTTTCCTATTCTGATTACATCGTTAAAAGCAGCAAGCGTCTGCTTATTCCCTGGCTGGCGTTTAATATTTTATACACTGCCTTAAGATATTTTGCTGAATATTATAATTTCTTATCAGACAAGATACTTGTCAAACATTCAACGAGTGAGATTATAACTGCCATATATGGTTCATTGACCGCTCCCCAGTTATATTTTCTTTTCAGCTTATTTCTGATTCGTCTGTTATCCGCATTCACTAATCGTTTAATCACCAAATCCGGTGTTACATTAGCTTTACTGTTTTTACTTTGCATTTTTCTTTACCGCGGTTTCGATGATCTGTTGATAGATTATTTCCACACACTAATTGGATACAGATCTATCCATGCCGCTTTTTGGGGTTTACAATATTATTTCTTCGGAATAATCATCGAACGTTACTTCAAAACTGTTTCTGAGTATGCTCTGCTATTTGCCGGTTCTTCATTTGTAAGTATGTTAATATTATTATTTTATTTTAATGATACAACAATCGGACGCATTTTGATTCAATACTGTTACCTGACAGGATTATTTACCCTGATTCTATCAATTGCGGCACAAAAGAATTTTTTATCCTACATAGGGAAAAATACGATGGGAATATACTTACTTCACAATCCGGTATTATTAAAAGGACTCTTTTTTATCATTCCCGTTTTAATAGTGAATCCGTTTTTATCTTGTATGACTATGTCTATTTTGGCATTTGCAATTTCACTTTCGGCGACCGTAATAATTCTTAAAATTCCGTATTGCAGGTTTTTTTTAGGGGCATGAACGGAAGCAAAATAAATCGTTTACAAATTTCATTTTTGTCCTGAATTCGCAATTGGCGAGTACCTGATTTTGTTGAATTAATTCACTTCAACCTTGAAAACACAACGTCTTGA
>JAOZRC010000993.1 GCA_029940345.1 Desulfobacterales bacterium | reverse complement strand
CGGTCGGTGATTTCAAAATTATACGTTTCGACCACTCCGTCCGGAGTACTCAGGTTTCTGTCCGTATAATTGCTCTGCATCACTAAGGAAATGAAAAACGGGTCGGACATGCACAACCGGTTAATCAGGAACGCGGTCTCATTTGTGATCGGCTCATTATAGAATTTCGCATATTGATAAACGGCTTGCAAGCCCTCCTCTGACGTCAGATAGGGGTTGAAACGCCACGGCGCCAAACGTCCAGCCTGTAAGTATTTTCTGGCGATTTCGAGCATCATTCCGACATACGAACCGGTCACCAGCATGGGGGCGATTTTAGACTCGGAAAGAGAATGAAAACTGCCTGGAAGGGATTCGTCGGGCTTGCCTTCACAGTTTTCATTCCGATATACATGCGATCCGATATTCTGGAATTCATCCAGCATAACCAGAACGCGGCGGTCATAAACATCTGCGAGGCGATGCGGCGCGGTGCATGCGATTTCCCACATTGTATCATGCAGGCCGCCAGCTTTTCTCTCATCTGATAGCATCTTAACATCCCGTACAAAAGATGTTATTGAATTGGCAATGCCATACTCTCTGATCTCTTCCAGCGTAAGATGCTCCTGAACTAATTTGGCATCACGTTCGACAAAGGAAATATATTGCGACACAAAGGTGCGATAATATATGATTGCCAAGTCTGGATACCAGACTTTTTTTTCCGCGATGTCAAAATAGAACGGAATCACATCTCCGCCGGCGCTCCAGAGCAGGTTGAAAATACGCTGCACAAATGCGGTCTTTCCACTTTTCCGGCGGGCAAGAATAACCCTGGATTGGGAAAGGCATTTCGGAATATTGGCAAGCCATTTTCCGATGTTATCAAATTCTTTTTCACGCCCGACAAGCAAATCAGGATCCCCGATTTTTTCCCGTAAAGGATATTCCATTTTTTTTCCTTAGCTCTTAAACCACAGTCGAAGCATCCAACGCTGTTTGATCAAAATCGTTCGTTTCATCCGCCAGCTACTTATCCGCACCTATGCAAAATGCAATCTCATATTTATGAATTTAATCCGATAGTGATTAAGATTATCTTGATACTTCCCTTTAAAATAGTTATACATCATAAACATAGCATGAAATATCCACTAAAGAAAAGCAAAATTCAAATCATCAATGATAAAACAATTCTGATTATAACGGATTCGAGGGAAAGGTTATGCCGCAGAGCGGCAAAGTGATATAGCCTGGGGTTTCAAACCCAGGTCGGTGATAATTTTTTTTTTGCGCCCTGAAGGGTCGTGGGATAAAAAACGGATGAGATCAGTTTTACCGCGCCCCTTCAGGCATACGCGTGAAGCCAACATTATAACCACCTATTTTAATTGGATATATTTAGCAGCCCGATTGTGAATATCGCCAACCGTGGAATCAGCACTGATGTAGGGGCGAACCTTGTGTTCGCCCGATTTGTGATAATTCGCGGACTCAGGGCGAACACAAGGTTCGCCCCTACGGTCATACTTGTCTGGTGAAGGGATAAACAGTTTTCAGAAACCCTTATCGGGCAAGGTTTTTCAACTTTCGTCTGTTACAGCAGGCCACTGACTGTGTCCAATAAAAACAGATTATTATAGTCTT
>JAOZRC010000363.1 GCA_029940345.1 Desulfobacterales bacterium | reverse complement strand
AAAGCAGCGCCTTAAGGCACCACTACAAACTGGAGGAGGAACTTCCGAGTTGCTGTACTACATTGTTTAATTTAAGCCTTCTTATACATCAGCGCCATTAGTGCCGGAGCCAACAGTAAATCGCCGGCAAGCGCAAAGACAATCGCCAATCCGGTGAGCAAACCGAAATAGAAAAGATTGTTCATCGATGCAAACATAAAAACAAAAAATCCCAGGGCCAATACGATGCTGGTGGTGAGCATCGCCCGTCCCGATGTATGAAACGTACGGCGCACGGCGTCCGCAACATCACCAGATTTTTCAAAATAACGCCGGAAATTATACATAAAATGAACCGTATCATCAACGGCCAGTCCGATGGCGATGGAAGCGATCAACATGGTGAACATATCCAGCGGGATCGAGGCCCACCCCATAATGCCCATTACCACGATGACAGGCCCCAGGTTCGGAAGCATACTGATTAAGCCGATGCGCAAGCTGCCGATGAGCAGAATCATCATCAGGGTAATCACTGCAAAGGCGATCATATAACTTTGGCTCGCGGAATAGATAGCCGCGTACAGGATGCGTCCGAACAGAGACATGATGCCGGTGATCGTAATCGTAATCTTCTGATTGGCCGTATCACCGGCGGCAAAGGTCTGTTTAAATTGGGTTTCGATTGCGCGCATGAACGGCACATAAGCGAGCGCATCGCTCCACGGAACCTTGATTGTGATTCGGGCGGTTTGAAATTGCGAATCGGTCACGTCTTCCAGATCATCGGATCCGGAATTTTCAAACAATAAAAATTCCTGGGGTATCAGTTTGGCATTTTCAGGAATCCGATAAAATTCAGGCCGGTTTTCATTGAGCGCCCGGTGAATCTCCTTGATAATGGCAGTGACATCAATCACTTTGCCAACAAACAGTTCGTTTTGCCTGAACCGCTCAAGTTTTGCGCCCAGGCGGTCCAGAGCCAGCAGGATATTGCGATCGTGAAGACCGTTTTCACGGCCGGTGTCCAAAATCACTTCGAGAGCCACGCTGCCTTTGAGCCGATCATCAATGGTTTCCGTGGCCCTGCGGACATCACTGTCTTCAGGCAGCCAGTTCAGCGGATTGTGGGAAAAACAGAGTTGGGCCGCGCCGGTAAGCGCAAATAATGAAATGATAACACTGCAAAGCACGATCAGACCGGGGCGGCCGGTCGCAAAATCGGCGAGACGGTCAAGCAGGGCGTCAATACGGCTTTTATTCGACCCGGCCTGGCCAACTTTGGCCTTAATCGGAATAATGGCCAAAAGGGCGGGTAAAAGGACAACAGTGTAAAATAGTGACAGCATGACGCCTGCGGCGGAAAAGAGACCCAGATCGGCAATGGGAGCGATCTTGGCGGCTATAAAGGAAGCCAGACCTGCGGCCGTGGTCAGCGAAGTCATCACAATGGCCAACCCGGAATGCTCAAAGGCATGCACAACGGCGTCTTCACGGCTGGCCCCGACCCGTAATTCCTGGAAAACAAGGGATAAAATATGCACCGACGCACCCACCCCCACAGCCAGCAGAAAAGAGGGTAAAATTGAAGTCGGTGTTTTGAACTGCACGCCGCTAAGCGCCATCAGACCCAAGGTGGAAACCAGCGATAAAGCGACGATAAGTAGCGGTAGCAACACGCCGGACACCCGTCGAAACATCAGAAACAAACAGACACCGATAATCAGGACGGCGAGCCGTAAAAACCGTTTCATATCTTTCATAATAAACTGTTTCACAACATGCATGACAACCGGACTGCCCGCCATGAAGATGCGAAAATCAGGACGGTCATATTTTTGGCCAATATCCCCGGCCGCTTTGACCATCTCCGCATTCTCCTGGTCAGTTAGATAGACCGGCTTTGATGCCTCAACGGTTGCTGCCGAACTGTCAGCGTCATCATCAAACCCGTTTAACTCGTCGCCGCCGGCGCCAGCATCAGAGTAGGTGTTACTTTTAAGCACAATGGTGGTGAAAGCGCCGTCTTCGGAAATCAGTTGGTTGCGGTACAACGGATTGGTCATCACCCGTTTTTTCAGATCGGCCAGCGCCAGAGGCGTTTCTGGCATAGTCACTAACAAATCATCCACAAGTAGCGTATCGCCTTGGCCATGAGTGTTACGGACACTCACCAGTGAAGTGATATCATCAATATGGGGAACGTTATCTTCCAGTTCGCGGTGCAGGGACTCTAACTTCGTCAGAAACGGAAGGCTGAAAACGTTTTCCCCGCGAACAGCCAGAATTAACATATCATCCCGGCCGAATTGGTCGCGGAAATCGTTGTAAGCCATTAAAATCGGGTCATCAGGATGTAAAAAGCCCTCATTGGAGGTGTCGATGGTCAGTCGGGTAATCTGAGAGGCCAGAGCGACAGTTAGCATCAGAACACCGACAAGGACACTGAAACGGTGTTTGATAATTTTAAGAGAGAGCGATGCAAACTGCTGTTCGATTTTTTGTTTAATCATAATTTAAATCCATGCGGCCATTATTGTCCCAACCGTTAGTAAAAACTATCAGATTTAGTACAAGATTTTGGTATTGTCTTAAGGCCTGTTTGAAAAGTTTTAAATCTTCTGCAAGCTGCGTCCAACGATGCATATCACGATACGTGCCGGTTTGTATAATATAAATTCGCTTCAAGTGCAAGAATTCAGATAGCAGAATGAAAAAAACAGATAGCTGATTGTTATAGTTGTCAGATTTAGATTTGTTCTGGTATTAAATTGCGGCATTACAAAAACAACTGTTTTTCGCATAATATGGCACAATTTGTTAGTCAAAACTATCCGATATCGCCCGTTTGGTGACTACAAGCATAAATCATGCCGTAATAAACCTAAATCCGATGACGATACCACAGGAATCGTTTCTCCGAGAAACCCGAATTGCAGCTTCAAAGAGCAAAATGTAGAATATATTTGCACAGCATAAAACTTTGGCTCGCTTGATATGCCTGTATATGCTACAGTCTTTCCTGACGCATACAATTTTTAATGATCTGATTCGAGCCCCAACAGCTTGGGTTTGAGTTTTGTAAAAACACGATTTTACGCGAGCTATTGATATGCGCGCATCAGCGCTGATGAATCAAATTCAGTGTTTTACTACAAAAATAGCTATTTTTCAGGCCGTTTATCTACGTGAACGATCCTGTTGGGTGGCTTAATCTTAAGACAATTTAGGATGTTGCGAGTTTGCGGAGATATATCGTTGCGAGCGAAGAAGCGATATTTATTATTCAAAAATTCTGTGACTTGCAGCTTGTCTGATGACTGACGAATATGCGCCCAGGGTTTGTTGCAGGTCAGCTCGGCGATGCGTTCGATCATTAGCGCAAGTACGCAAATCCTTACATGGGTTTCGATACGGCGAGAGACCTGATGATACATCGGCGTCATCCAGATTTGCGTTCTTTTCATCGTGCGAAAGCATCGCTCAATCACCATAAGACCTTTGTATCCGCAGGCGGCGTCTTCCAAACTGATTGAATCATCGTTGGTTTCGAGCACCCATTTACCGTCATAACGCGCGGCTTGCTTAATTTTGGCGCGATCAATGCGAATACGACCGGCTTTGGTGATCGTAAAGTATCTTTTGAAACGCTTTGAAGCTGACAATTCGATAGCCTGCTGGAATTTAGCGTTTTTATCAGAATGGCGTTCAAGTTCATGTCAGAGAAGCTCTGCCAGCTGTGCCCGGTGTTTACGCTGGCGTTCAGCTTCTTTGGGGTTGTAACACAGAATATACCGTTTACGACGTTCTCCGTCACCGACAATAACTTCCCAGGCCTTGAGGTTGTCTTGAAAAACCGTGTAGCGTCCCCTTTTAGACAGTACATCGCACTTTATTTCGGACACACTGGTCGTACGACAGGCCAGAAGATATTTGCCACAGGCTTTGGCAAGTTCACGGCGGTTGTCTTCCGAGTTCATCCCGGCGTCTGCCACGAACAATGCCCGACCGAGGTCCCAGCCTCTAAGATCGGTGCGGACGGTTTCAACCGTGTTGACATCAGTAGTGTTGCCGGGAAAAACCTGGCATCGCACCGGGATGCCTTCGCGGGTCACCGCCAGGGCGACAACAACCATAGGACCCCAAGTGCCCTCTTTGGCGCGCCCGAACTTGCGCAGATGAATATCCGCATCATGATTTTCATCATCTTCCTGATCAATGGCAAAAGAAGCGCTCGTGGTGTCATAAAAAATCAGGTCGACCGTGAGGTTGAATAGATTGGCCGTCTCAAAAAACACATTTCTTTCGACCTCTTTAACATGATCGTAAAGCAGATCCATGGCTTCATACATCTGTCAGAGTTTAATATCATGGCATGACGGCAACCAGACTTTAGACAGCCATCTGTCCCATACACCGAGCTTAGACTCCGGTTCACACAACCGGTTGGCGATCATCGCCAGAAGGGCTCTTTTATAAGGCGCTCTCAGTTTCTGTTTTTTGATAATATCACAAAAAGTTCTTTTGAAACTGAGTCGTTCCCATAGGGTTTCGATAGCCAGGACGGCGCCATATAAAACCGTTTGCTTAATTTTTAAATCGGGCGGCAGACCAATTTGATCTGGCAGCTTGTTGGCGTCGGCTTCGCTTAAAGGATCGTTCACCGTCACACCGCACACTCTGGCAATGGAGCGGCAAAGCGGTACCAGTTGGGCGCGGTCAACTTTATCGGCACGGCCGAAGTTGTGTATGATTGTGGCAACCGGTTTGCGGGTTACGGGATGGCGTTCGTTATGGGCGAGCTGGTAATATTCAACAACGGAGCCGTCTTTATTTTTGCGTTTGGCGGTTCTTAAGAACATGCTTACGCATATAACATGTTATACTTATTAAGTCAATAATTTTAATAGCTATTCGTGTTACTACAATTATCGGCATCAGAGAGACACCCTCAAGACGATAAGTGTATGAAATTATAAGGAGCAACCCAAATGATTCGCCAATTTCAGCCGATTTTTTGCTTACAAAACGCAAACCCAAGTTATATTTTTCAAACTCATCTTCAGCCCATTTTTCAACAGGAAATTTATGATACGAAATACAGGCAATTCTATGATTATTCCACAACTGGCCGCGCGAATCAATCTCACGTTTCATACGTTAGCCCAGGCTTTTGGCAAGATTATGAGTACTGTGAAACCTCGTCATGCGGTGGCGTATCACTTCTTCAACGACGATGATACACGCTATCTTGTATATGATGGCATACGTGAAACCTACGATGGTCCGTTATCCATGGCAGACGACATGATGGTGTGGAATATCACACGAGACAAGATTATTGAACGCATGACCGTGTCGCCGGACGATGCCTGGGACGTGCCGGGCCCCGGGAAGGCATCTCCACCTGATCGCAGCCGCAAATCCGAATATACTCAATTCACTCTCGAAGGGCGTTTCGACACGAGCGATGTTGATGGTACCTGGCTCAAAGAGTTCATGAAAAAGCACGAGCTGACAGAGAAGGATTTGAAGACGGGTCAGTAATCCTGATAAGGGCTCACTCTAAACACCTGGGAGAAATAAGATGAGAAAAACCTTTACCATCTGGTTGTTAGCTTTGAGTCTAGTTACCGGAATTGCCAATGCTGGCGAAAAACTGCCTGTATGCTCATAAAAAATGCCATTGTTTTAATTGATCAGATCGATTCGGACATTCGAGAGGGCAAAGCGCCGTTTGACGCCATTGTGGATTCCGGCGTCAGTCGTATGCTCCCGGTTTTGCTGGCCGCAGCCACTAGCATGATGGGCATGATTCCGCTTTTTCAGGATGGCTTCTTCGTGGCATTTTCCTGCCTCCTCTGAATTTATTTCAGAGGATTCTATTGTAACATGATAGAAATGTTAACCCACTCTCTCTCCTCCATACAATCAAAAAGCAAA
>JAOZRC010000992.1 GCA_029940345.1 Desulfobacterales bacterium | reverse complement strand
GCGTAAAAAATGTCCTAATTCAACAGTATTGAGGGAAAGGGGTGGGTGAAAATAGTTTGTAATTTTTTAAATTTTATTTAGAAGTAAAAATAGGACTCTGGAATCAGATTTGGACTTAGTTCCCACGCAAAGCATGGGAACTAAGTCAGAATACTTTTTTGTACAATTGATAAATAAATAAGCTGGTAAAATATAATTTACCAGTTTTCACTTAAAAGTTCAAAATGACCGGATGGACGGACGCAAGCCGGACATTTATCAGGAGCATTCGGACCTTCATGGAGATAACCGCAGTTGCGGCAGCGCCAGGTCACATTTTCATCACGCTTGAATATCCTGCCTGACTTGATGTTTTCAGCCAATGCCAGAAAGCATTTTTCATGATGCTCTTCTGCAACGATAATGGCATCCCAGGTTTCAGCGGCGCGCTCAAAATTTTCTTCCCGTGCAATGGCGGCAAAGCGCGGGTACAAATTGGTATGCACATTATTTTCGAGGGCGGCCGAAGCCAGCAGGTTGTCATAAGTGGTTTTTATGACACCGGTTAGAAAAGTGGCTGTGATTTCGAGTTCACCCCCGTTAAAAAACTTGAAAAACCGCAAGGCATGTTCGAATTCCTGATCGGCGGTCTCTTTGAAGATGTTGGCAATCTGAATATATTCTTCATCCTGAGCCTTATTTGAAAAAAAAAGATAACGGTTGTTGGCTTGTGATTCAAACGCATACGAAATAAGTAAGTTTTTGGCTGTCTGGCTTTCTTTGAATTTTCCCACGTCATTTCTCTCCGTAATTTATACTCGGCAAGACCATATTGGGGCTGCCAATATAAGCCGGGATACTCTTGTGTATGAATGAAATGTAACTCGAATAGTCGCTTCAAGGTTAAAAAAACGGAACAGCTTTCCGCTTTACATATATGTCCCGGTTTATGTTGGCAGCCGTTTAAACATCCTCCCACTTGGGATGGAAGTTTTCGGTGAGATGCACACTAATTATTTATCATCTTCGATCTCAATGGCATCGGCACCGCATTCATCGGCCGCCTTTCGAACCACATCCTTGTATTGCCCCGGTATTTCATCGAATTTGACGATTGATTTCAGTTCATCCTCATTGTACTCAAAAACTTCCGGACAAAGATCGTTGCAGTTCCTGTCTCCCATACATGCTTTGGTAATAATGATTTTCATTTGTTCCTCCTCGTTGTTTA
This sequence comes from Desulfobacterales bacterium, assembly GCA_029940345.1. Classification (GTDB taxonomy): domain Bacteria; phylum Desulfobacterota; class Desulfobacteria; order Desulfobacterales; family JAUCGF01; genus JAUCGF01. The sequence continues at coordinate 421 of JAOZRC010000992.1, read as the reverse complement.
GAGTTTAAGAATTTTAAATGGCAAGTAACGTTCAGGGACGGCTATTTAAAAAGTCATCCCAAGAATACCCAATCGTTAACTATCATGGCTTTCCAGGTTAATTTATTTTTATGCAATAAACGTGCCGAATGATATTGTAAATAGGCTACCAACACAAGCCGGGACAGGCGACAAGCATAAGTTGAGCCACTGACGTAACGCATGTAACGCGGAAAGCTGTCCCGCGTCGTCCATAGCCCCTTCGAATTTGAAAAGCGGAACAGCATTCCGCTTTACATGTGTCCCGCCTTATGTTGGCAGCTAAAAACAGACTACGGTTTATAAGCTATCCCCTTATGGTATGATGCTAAAAATGTGGGCTTGATTATCGTTTCGGCCATTTTGAATTTCGGTTGCAATGTAACGCATTCTTTCAGATTGC
>JAOZRC010000991.1 GCA_029940345.1 Desulfobacterales bacterium | reverse complement strand
GTTTAAAGCTCCAGCCTTCTTCCCGTCCGCTTGAACGATTTGTTATGCAAATTTTGGCATCTTTCATAAGACAGCAAAAGTAGTTAACACTTTTTGCAAGCCTATTTTTAGATACACCTCTGGTGTACACAAAACAGAGACCCATTTTGAGCTAAAAAAAATTATCCGGAAAATGCAAAAAAAGACGGATTTTTATCTTTTACAACATCGAAAAGAAGTTCAATCCAATCTTTTTCTTGCGTTTCTCCGGTAAATAATTCCATAGGGGTTTTCCCCTTGCGTTTACCTGCTTTGTAACGCCGATGATTATGATAAAACATAATCAGATTCAACATTTCCTGAGTAACCTGATTTTTCGAGTTATTCAGGTATGGCCGAATGATCGAATTGATACATTCGACTAAGGCGGAGCTTTGAACGATCTGATATAAGTTCGCATATACATCTGATTTTATAGTAATAAAATCGTTCCGGAGGTAATCATCAGCGATTTCCAGGTAAAGCGCTTCTCGCTCTTTGTTATACTTGCGTGCATTCGCGCTTTTAGCTTTAATCTGGCCTTTGCGGTATTGCCAAGCCAGAAAAAGAGCTTTTAATGCTTCCGAATGAATCGGCAGTGTCATCAGATGTCAGACAACTGTTTTTGCCGTGTCAAAGTAATTCAGCAGTTCCGGCAATGTCGCACGCATTTTTTTAACCGCTTTATTTATCTTAGGAACTCCTAATTCGTTAAGCATATTTAAGGCCTCCTCAATCTCAGCTTCGGCCTGCTCACGGTCTCTGAGATTGCCGTCTTCATCAAAAACCTGAAGGTTTTCAATGATGCAAAGGTAAAGATAATGAACAGAATCATAGAGACAGATAAGCTCATCAGCCCGTGCGGACGCTTCTACAGCAGCTTCAATGCGTTTACAGATGACATCGTCATTTCTCGCGGAATCGAGCTTATCTTCCCGTTCCTGTTCTTTCCGTATTGCGCTGTACGCGGCATCTTCCAATTGTTTTACCAATTTGCCAATTACGTGGGCGATGGCATGATAGGTATCCGGTTGTCTCACAATATCGGTCAATGCCTCTTTATGCGCTTTGATCAGTCCCTGACCTTCATCGGTGACCAGATATATCGCGTAAACGCCATTATCTTGAAGGCATTCCCAATGCCTCTTCCAATCTTCGGCTTTCCGTGAATCAGCTGATTCAATTTTTAAAATGACCGAACTGATAGGATCTACGGTTACCAGTATCGGTGTACTTTTTGAAAAAACTTCGTCACTTAAAAAAACGACGAGCTTTATTTCATTGTTCTTTGCTGACAGTGTATTTGAAAGCAATGAACCGAAATAGTTTAAATATTGGCTGACAGAACCGACAGAAGAGAGGGGTGCGTCAAAGCGTTTCATAAGGGTGGAAATCGCTTCGATGCTGCAACGTCCTTCCATTCTTAATGCCAGCATATAGGCAAAAGGCAGCCACTGATTAGCTGCCGTTGCGATTGCCGGTGTCGCACTGAAAATTATCACACTGGCTGTAGCCAAAAAAGAGGCTAACATATAAACAAAAGTGCGTGAAATCATAAAATTACGGGATAATTCTGTGATTTTCCCCCATTTTCCGTTTTTTTGCGCCTCAAG
>JAOZRC010000362.1 GCA_029940345.1 Desulfobacterales bacterium | reverse complement strand
CTCGCTCTCACACTTTTTCGCTTCGATCACGACTTTCCAAACAGGCTCTTAGAGAATAATATACTCTGAATAGGTTTGGGTGGCAAAATGTAGCCCAAAAGTATGCTGTCTCAAATGTATGTGGATTATTTGGGGGACAATCCCTAAGGAGCGTAAATATGCCAACCGATCAAATCCGCCCGCTGATTCTCAGCGTGGATGATGACTTCTATAATCAGCGTTTCATCAAAGCGTTGCTGGAAAGACAAAATTATCGCGTCGTCGCTGCGTCTGACGGCCCGAAAGCGCTTGCAGAAGCACGTCGCCTACGTCCCGATATGGTGCTGCTTGATATCAATATGCCCGGAATGGATGGTTTTGAAGTCTGCAAACGTCTGAAAAAAGATAAAATCACCGCGCAAACACCAATTATTTTTGTGACCGGTGCCAATGATGATGACTTTTTGGACCGCGCTTTTAAGTGTGGTGCGACGGATTATGTCTGTAAACCGATAAGAAGCAGGGAACTCGCCGCTCGTATGAACGCCGCATTGCTGCAAAATAGATTAACTCAAAAACGTTTGGAAAAGGAAAAATTAGGAGCCCTGCTTGAGACTGCCGGTGCGGTCTGCCATGAATTCAACCAACCGCTGCAAATTTTATCCATTACGTGTGAAATAATGACTATTCAAAACAGCAATGACCCCGAAATGAGCAAGAGGATTGAAACCATTCGCAAGCAGGTGGACCGGATGGCCGGTATTACCAAAAAATTGACGAAAATCGCCAGATATAAAACGCGACCTTATATAGGGCGTGAAAAAATAGTTGATTTGGAGTTGTCGCAGGATAAATAGCGATTAGAATGGTATACAGAAGTATTTACAGGTATGGATGTCTTAGGGGTGCCATATCAGACGCTCAAATAATTCCACGTAACCGCTCGAAAAAATAGCGGTAGTTGTCCCACGACACATCGGGGTAAACCGTGCGGTCCAGGCCGGGCAAATAGCGGCCATTGGCCAGTAACGGGGGGATTTTTTTCAACTCAAGGTCAATTTCTTCCTTGCCATGCGCCAAAGCAAGCGTATTAATCCCACCAACGATTCCCATTTCAGGATATTGAAGTTGCATTGCGCTGATATCTTGTCCCAATTGGCTTTCCCAGGGAAAAGTTATATTGATTCCGCTTTCAAGCCATAAGGGAAGCAGTTTGTGTTGATCCCCATTACTACTGACGATAATATGCTGACATCCGCTAGCACGCAATGCTGCAGCGAGGCGTTTGTAGCGCGGCATAAGGAACCGGCGAAAAATATCGTTGTTGATTAACGAGCCGCCAGTAAAACAAATATCCTCCCAGAGCATGAAATAATCAAAATTCACGACTTTCCGAATGCGTAAATAAAGGTTAATCCAAAGATCGCAAAATGTATCCAAAATTTCATGAATAATTTCCGGTTTTTCGTTTATCCAGGTTAATAAACGTTCAAACCCCAACAATTCGCGCGGGCCGCCAAAAAAACCGATGGGGAAAACGCTGGCATAGACCGGCATGTCGCCCTGGTTAGCTTGCTGACAGACAGTATCCCAATTCTCCGGCAGGCGTCCCGGCGTGTCGGCGTTTAGCCGCACTTTGATTTTATGCCAATCTGAGCGGTTGTTAACAGCCTGCGTCACTGTCAGCGGCATAATTTTCAACCCTTGGATTTCCTGCTCAATTCCTCCCCAGGAATTACGCACCAGCGATGTCATTCCCTCTGTTTGAATAACTTCGCGTTCAAATTCAGGCCAAACAAAGCTGTTAACCGGTAGTTTTATCCCCAAGTCGCTGTCAAAACCGACAATATCACGAATCGTGGCTGCATCTGCGTCTGGTGCCAATCCTTCCGTATGCCACCGTCGAATAGTCGAATCCCGGATCCCCATGATATCTAAAAGCGGAACCCGGTCAATGCGTTCTCCATTAAAAAGCCGTACAAAACGTTCACGTCCGGTCATTACAATTCATCCCCTCCTGGTATCCTACTCAAATTTTGTGGTGTCGTGTGATGGTATCAAATACTGTGATCATTGAAGTTTATTAAAAATAGAGAGCAAGGTTCTCTTGCTCGGCGGTGCTTTATTGCTGTCTTCCAAATATTTACCACCCGAAAACCAAATCAATGCAAATTCTGTGCCAAATAAATTTTAACCCTCTTTGGTATGTTTCACGACAATTGATTAAGGCACTGATGTAGGTTCGTGTGCATACGCCCTGGCTACGACGAATTCAGGTAAAAAATGTAAACCGCCAAATGCGGGATCCCCGTTGTTGCTTCTAAACGCTTCATTTTAAGTGTATCAAAATGAACAGTTTATCGTATGGTGCAGTTACGGTCTGTTTGGTTTGTAAGTGAATTGATATGAAAAACCCAAAAAAAGGTGAAATTCAAGCTTCCTTTTTTTTATCATATAGTATAACATTATTGAAATAAGATTCAATAACTTTCTCACACTAACGAATGATATCGCATTATTTTTTACACGTTTGCGTATTTTGTATGTAAAAGGAAACCTTGATGACAAAGCCCGTTGAAGCTGAATTGCATGAAACAGATGAAAATATCGTCAATTCATCTGATGATTCCGAATCAATTGTGAATAATGATTCTGATAAAATTATCCCAAATGAAAGCTTCAAGCTTTCGCCCTCCCACTATTTTTTATTTGTTATCCTGTTTTGGTTACTTTTTGCCTGTTATAATATTCTTTATCCTTATATTCATACCATTATTCTGGCTATTATCCTGGCCACTGTTTTCAAACCGATACACCGCAAAATAAAAAAGTGGCTTTGCCGTGGAAAATCAAAACGGGATAATCTGGCCGCGTTGCTATCATGTATTTTATTAACCCTGGTTGTTGTTCTTCCGTTAACCTTGATATTCATGTCACTGATTCGCCAAGGCACTCAATCCTTTCATGCGATTTCGGAATGGATCGCTGCCGGTAAATTCAACAAATTGATGGAATTGCCTTGGGTCGTCAAAATAATCACTCTTATTGATCAGTACTTACCGGATTTGGATGTTAAAAATTTCAAGATTGATCAATCCCTTATTAAAATAAGCGCGACTATCAGCAAATGGTTGCTCAATCAGGGAGGCAACCTGGTTGGCAATATCACCGCAATCATCGCCAAATTCGGCCTGATGATCTTTGTTTTTTTCTTTTTAATTCGAGATTCCCGCGAACTGGTGAAATCGGTTTTACACCTGTCGCCGTTAAGCGCTAGCCAGGAAGATCAGATTATCGAAAAAGTTAAAACCGTGGCCCGTTCAGCGCTTTTGGGCACCTTTGTCACAGCGATCGCTCAAGGTGCCGCCGGTGGTATTGCATTTTGGATTGCGGGATTGCCGGGACTTTTTTGGGGAATTATGATGGCCTTCGCTTCCCTGATTCCGATTGTGGGAACAATGTTGATATGGGGGCCGGCGGCGGTTTATTTGCTTTTAGCGGGCAAATGGGGCTATGCGCTTTTTATCTTGCTTTGGTGCGCCATTGTCGTGGGTACGATTGATCAGGTGGTGCGTCCGCTTTTTATGAAAGGTTCGGCCGATATGAGTACGATGTTGATTTTTTTTGCCATTCTGGGCGGCATCAATTATTTCGGTTTGCTCGGACTGCTTTACGGGCCGTTAATTTTCGGTTTGACGATGGTGCTTTTGTATATCTACCGGTTGGAATTTCAACCCTTTCTTGAATATCAGGATAGTCATTGATTTATAGATATTCATTTCACGTTGTTATCAGTGTCTTTCTGATTTTTCTTGAAATGATGAATCGAACACAGTATGTAATTTTAAATTCAGGGTGGAAGCGTTCTTGTTTTAAGAATTTTTTTATCAAAACGATCATCAAGAGAGGTGTTTGAATGAAACGACCCCAAAAACAAATGGCAAGTGTTTATCTGATCGTGCCTTTATTATTAGTTGTCTGGACTGCCGGCGCCAATGCGGGAGGAAAAGGCTATTATAAAACGGGCGAACTTGAGTACGAAGAAACCTATGTCAGTGGCAAGCGCGAAGGCGAACGCGTGGAATATTATAAAAATAAGCAAATCAGAGCCAAAATTCCTCACAAAAATGGTAAAAAGGAGGGCATTGCCAAATTTTTTCACGAAAACGGAAAACTGAAATCAGAAATCGAATACGTTGATAATCTGTCTCAAGGGATTTCCAAATCTTATTTTGACGATGGTGCCGTACAAGCCGAAACACCGTATAAAAATGGGAAAAAACACGGTGTAAGCAAACGATATTACAAAGACGGCAAGTTACAATACGAAGCTAAATATGTGGATGATATGATTGAAGGCCCGGCCGTTTCTTACTATGAAAACGGTGCTGTCAAACGGCAGGATAATTATGTCAAAGGAAAGCGGGAAGGCGTCAGTAAAGAGTTTTACCCTAACGGCAAAATAAAAGCCGAATTTACTTACAAAAATGATCTGCTATATTAATTGCTTAATTTAGAAAAAATGAATAAAAGGAGATTTTTATGCCAAAAACGTATACCCTGGGGGTGCTTGCTGGGGACGGAACCGGTCCCGAGGTGGTTGCCGAAGGACTAAAAGTGTTACAGGCCGTGGCTGAACGCGCAGGCATCCGATATGATCTGATTCATTATCGTTTCGGCGGCGAACATTATTTAAAAACGGGTGAAATCATTGACAATGACGCCATTGAAGAGATGCGCGCTTTGGACGCTGTTTTGCTCGGCGCCATCGGCCATCCGGATGTGAAACCGGGCATTTTAGAGAAAGGTATTCTGCTGAACCTCCGCTTTTCACTTGATCTGTATATCAATTTGCGCCCTGTAAAATTGTATCCGGGTGTGGATACGCCCTTAAAAAACAAAGGACCGGAAGAGATCGATTTTGATGTTATACGCGAAAACACCGAGGGGCTTTATGCCGGTGCCGGCGGTTTCTTGAAAAAAGGAACCGCTGATGAAATTGCGGTTCAGGAATCGATTAACACCCGTAAAGGCGTAGAACGCTGTTTACGCTATGCCTTTGAACATTGTCGCCAGCGCAATCAGCGCAAAAAACTTACCCTATGCGGCAAAACCAATGTACTTACGTATGCGTTTGATTTATGGGAAAGAGCCTTTCACGAAGTGGGCGAGGAATATCCCGACATTGAGAAGGACTATGCCCATGTGGATGCCACCTGTATGTGGATGGTCAAAAACCCGGAATGGTTTGATGTCATTGTGACGGATAACATGTTCGGTGATATTATCACCGATATCGGCGCCATGATTCAGGGCGGCATGGGAATCGCCGCGGGCGGAAATATTAACCCCCAAGGAACTGGCATATTCGAACCCATCGGCGGTTCTGCGCCCAAATACACCGGCAAAAATTGCATCAATCCACTGGCGGCGATTATGGCTGTCCAAATGATGCTCTGCCATCTGGGCGAATCTCAGGCCGCTGAATTAGTTGAAAAAGCGGTTATGAAGGTTATTCAAAACGATCTGAAGAGCATGGAAGCAAACAAGATGGGTTTCGGTACGAGCCAGGTGGGTGACTTAGCAGCCGATGCCATTCGGAATGCCTAAGATTATACTTGAAAAGGCCATAATTGGGGATTTTTATTGCGAAGCTTTGGGTTTAATACCCCGCCCCTCGGGGCGCTTCAAAAAAATTACCTTTTGATACCCCGTCCGCTTGCGGCGGGGTAGTTCATTATCGGCATCCTTCATTTGTCGGTGTACAATTCGAATGAGTGCTGAACTTAAAGTTTAGGGCTACCAACATAAGGCGGGACACATTCTGATCAGTTGCTCGTTACGAGGCTCTGCCTCGTAACGCATAGTGGCAGGCTCTGCCTGCTGCAAGACGTCTTGCGCAGGAGGCAGAGCCTCAGATTACCCGTTACGAGGCGGAGCCTCGTAACGAGCGGAAGTGTCCCGGCTTATGTTGGTAGCCC
>JAOZRC010000361.1 GCA_029940345.1 Desulfobacterales bacterium | reverse complement strand
TACCCATCCTACACTTCAGACTCACGGTAAGAATGCCACGGTGCAAACTTGATCAGGAGCATCATTCCCGGAATTGCGATTAATGTACATAGAATAAAAAAACTCTCCCATCCCATAAATTTGGCCAAAAAGCCGGTGGGAGCCGACGCGATTACACGGGGAGCACCCATCAGACTGCTTAAAAGCGCATACTGAGTGGCCGTGAATTTTTTATCGGTGATACTGGCCATAAAAGCGACAAAAGCGGTTGTCCCCAATCCGCTGCTCAGATTTTCAAAAGCGATTACGCCAGCCAGCGCGCTGACATGATCGCCAATTCGCGCCAGTAACGCAAAACCGGCAGTGGACAACGCCTGAAGAATACCGAACACCCAAAGACTTCGATGGATTCCCAGTTTGATCATCGCCAAACCGCCGAGCAACCCCCCGGCAATCGTTGCCCAGAACCCGAATAGTTTCACCACCATACCGATTTGGGTTTTGGTGAAGCCGATATCCAAATAAAACGGCGTGGTCATATTGCTGGCCATGGTGTCGCCAATTTTATAAAAGAGAATAAAAGCCAGTATCCACCAAGCGTCTTTACGGCTGAAGTATTCTACCAGCGGATGAATGACGGCCTCTTTTAAAGTTCGCGGAACGCCTGCGGGAATTTCGGGTTCTTTAGCCAGCAACGTTGTAATGACACCCGGCAGCAGGCATAACGCCATGATCAGATACACATAGCCAAACGGAATATAGTCCGCCATAATCAGACCACCGCCCGATGCCAGTAACATTCCCACGCGGTAGCCATTGACATAAAGTGATGAGCCTAGCCCTAATTCTTCATCAGAAAGGTCTTCGCGACGATAGGCGTCTACGATAATATCCTGGGAAGCGCTAAAAAAGGTCACCAAAAAAGCCGCAAACGCCACCATCCAGGGACTTTTTCCCGGATTGGTCAATCCTAAAATGGCAACAGCCATTATCAGTGCAATCTGTATAGGCAGCAACCACCCCCGGCGTCGTCCCAAAAACGGCAGGGTGAAGCGGTCAAATAACGGTGCCCAGAGAAATTTCAGCGTGTATGGCATTCCCACAAGCGCCATCATGCCGATAACAGTTAAGTCAACGCCCTCTTCTTTCATCCAGGCCTGCAAAACACTGATCGTCAATAAGAGCGGCAAGCCGCAGCTAAATCCCATCAGGAAGGCCACCAGCATACGGCTGCTGAAAATAACTTTCCAAATCAAAAGAGAGCGTTCAGACTTCATCTGACTTTGCCGGGCAATTCGGGTGATTCAATAGTGAAAAGCCTCAAGTTGCGCAGGCTTAACGATCGGGCCATACGCTTCTTTTAATTTCATTAACCCGGTGCGTTGTTCTTCAAGCACTTCAAACAGTTTGGCCGGGACATCGGTTCCTTTGCTATATGCATCGGTCTGAAGGTCAATACGGGCAATGATCTTATCTATGTATAGTGAAAATTGTTTGGTGTATAACGCCTCCGTATAGGTTTTACCGATAATATCCTTAAACAACTTGTTTAAGTCTTCAAATTTGGGAAGGTTGCCTATGGGTGTCTCAATCACTTCCATTTCATTATAGGCGTGTCGTTCCAACCACGCCAGCCAGACTTTGACATCCCTTTTTTCCCCTAATAATTTAGGCGAATCGCCGCCGCGGGCTTCATCCGTCAAAAAATAATTGAGTCCAGCCATCACGGGAAGCTTATCTTTGGCTATATCGGGATGGCCAAAAAATTTGAATTGAGCATCCATATAATCAGCCAAAGCGCCCGGGATAAACGGTGCATTGGCCCAAGGCGCCCGTTTGACACCGGTGGCGCCGACTTCGGTGGCGGTTGCCGCGGACACAATACAAGCGCCGATCACAACCCCTTGATCGGAATTCAGGGCCGCCCACACCGGCGGCATTGTGTCGCTATCCCGTCCGCTGTATGTCACCACGCGCGTTTCCACACCTTCAGGATTTTCAGCTTCGTCAGAATAGTTGCCCAAAGCGACAGACGCTATCGTACATCGGGCGTTGGGGTGTGATATGGGAATTTGATCCCCTTTTGCATCACGTTTGCCCTTTTCCCAATCACCTTGAAAATTTTTTCCTTTTGCCGGGTGTTCTTCACCATTGCCGGTCCAATGAGGGACGCCGTCAGCATCAATCAGCACATTCGACCAGATCACTTCGGCACCCGGTTTACGCAAATTTTCCATTAGCAGGGGGTCTCCCTCCCAATTCACATCGGCCACAATCCCAAAAATACCGCATTCGGGATTGACAGACCTGACAGACCCGTCCGGGGCGCGCCACATTTGCGCTAAATCATCACCCACGAAATGGTTACCGGCCATGGCGGTAGTTGTCTTGCCGCATCCGCTGGGAGCGGCACCCACGCACCATGTGATCCGCCCTCCCGGTCCGTCGATCCCGGTGATAAACATGTGTTCGGAAAGCTCATTGCCAGCATTTTCGTAGGTGGCCTTATCAACCGCAAAGCGATGGTTGCCCTTTTTCAGTAATAAGGTATTGCCGGCGTATGTGCATTTGTAGCTGTACGTAGTCCGGTCAGCACGGTCCATAAACACGCGTGCATGCGGAAGGTCTTCCAGTCGATTTAAGCCTTCACTGTGAATGTTGCAGAAAAAGTGCCCCAAACGTTCGACTTCGGTGTTAAAATCGGCGTAAATGTTACGGTACAGGATTTCAGCACTATGGGATACATAAGCAGAACTGGTGATTTCCACCGCCGGATTGGAAACCGGCGCTCCCACCGGTCCTCGCATATAAAAGCCCACAATCATTGTTTTACCGTGCATGATGCCCTGCATATCTTTACGGATCAGATTTAGCGCCTCGGTTCGTTCCATTTTATTGGCAAGCGAACTGACATCCTCGCCCGGATTGACAATATAATAGGTGCGATCAACAATGCGTCCCTGCTCATCTTTCAAATCGTAATGGATCGTATGGTCAGGCATCGCAAGTTTGGCTTCTTCGCCATTTTCAAGCGCCAAATTGCGCACCCGTTGCTTATCTTCGTCAGAACCGGTGTTGATAAACACACTGTCTGGTTCACACATCACAATGGCATTGGCAAGCTTCATTATAACATCAGGGTCCTTAATCACCCGGATTTTTTTAAAATTGGCGGCATTTGACTTTTGTTCGCACAATTGCAGCGCCTCTTCAAAGTTAGTGATACCGCCTATCTTTTGGGCAATATCAAACCCTTGGGTTGCGTTTCTCATCCTCTGATTCTCCCTTGTAATTTATTTATTGAAATGTGTTGACAGGATAATATCATTAAGATTTCTTTTCGGCACATGATGGATATTTTTATCATCCCGCCAGTACTTGATACTATCATCCGGATTGGCCGTTTCAATGACAACCTCTTCCCGCGGCCTTCCGATCGCAATGACCAGCATTATTTTACAGTGTGGCTCAATTTTTAAAATATCTCTTAATTTTTCCCGGTCAATTGAAGCGATAATACACCCGCCCAAACCAACTTCGCGGGCACCGAGAAGAATACTTTGACATGCTATGCCGTGATCACAATCAACAGTTTTACTGACCGTCGTATCTGACAGGATGACAATATAAGCAGAAGGCCGTTCGTCCTCTCCCGGACCTGGCCAATCTTTAAGGTAAGCCGCCCAGGCCAGACATGAAAAAATTTGGGCATTGATTTCGGAATTCGTCGCCAGAATATATTTCAAAGGTTGCAAATTGGCGGCGGAAGGTGACAAACGGGCAAGATTGACAAGCTCTTCCAAAATTTTGCCATCCACCGAATAGTTTTGATAGAATCGTCGGTAACTTCGGTTTCTACGGATTAAATCAGCGATCATTGCGGTCTCCTCTACAAATATGTCGTCCTCAGAGCCTGTTTGAAAAGTCTTAAATCGGCTGCAAAAGCGTGAGAGCGGTTCTGATTTCCGCAAATTTCATGGCAATAGGCCGGCTATTCCCTTAAAATTTGCGAAAATCAGCCCTCGCTCTCACACTTTTTCGCTTCGATCACGACTTTCCAAACAGGCTCTCATGGGGCTCTATCGGTATCTTCCCCGATTATGCTACAAATTCACCTGAATAAAACTGATTACGCCGGTGTCAGCCGTTCAAGCCATGTCAGCACGTTATCAAATTCATTTTTAAATTCGTTAAGTGCCAGCCCCCTATGGCTAATACGGCTTTTTTCCTCCCTGGTGAGCTGGGCGAAGGTTTTTTTCAGAGGCGGATAATAGAAAATCGGATCGTAGCCAAATCCGTTAGCCCCCATGGGCTGCTCTGTAATAATCCCCTCACAGCGCGCCTCATAAGTTAAGGCCGGTCCTGAAGGAACCGCAAAAGACAGAACGCATTCAAAGGCGGCTTTGCGATCAGACTGACCTTCCATGGCACGAAGCAATTTAGTGCAGCGTTCTTCATCAGAGGCATTTTCCCCAGCATAGCGTGCTGACAGAACACCCGGCGCGCCATTGAGCGCTGTGACAGATAAGCCGGAATCATCAGCCAAAGCTGGAAAGCCAAGGATGCGTGCAAAAAAACTGGCCTTTTTATATGCATTTTCATCAAACGTGAAACCGTCTTCTTCCACATCCGGCATCGGGCCAAAATTATCCAGATTTTTCAAAACCACTGGGAAATTTTTGAAAAGTGCTGATATCTCAGCTACTTTCCCTTTATTGCGCGTGGCAAGAACAATCATTGTCGGTTGTTTCATTCTTGTCTGTTCCCCCAACTATACCAAATTTTAATTAACAGCTTATCATAACGTGTTCTTGTTTTTCAAGTAAAAATACTTTTAACCTGATTATAACGGATTTGGGGGAGGCTCTCGTTCCCACGCGAAGCGTGGGAACGAGATCGTTTGTAATCTTATGAATTTGCTACACCCCCAAAACCGTTATAATCAGCTTTTAACTTCATTTTCTTGTTCATCATTTAATCACTTTCACCCAAATTGACAATAAGTATTTGACCCATTTGAATGGTGTCATTTGCATTCAATTTATTCAAAGCACGCAATTCATTTACTTTCATGTTGTAGCGACGACTGATGCTGAATAGCGTTTCAGTGGCGCTGACTTTATGGTAATGCTTACGGGTGAATTGGGGAGCCGGCGCTTTAATTTCAGGCTTGGGCGTCATCACCGGTGTTGGCTTGGGAGTAACCTTGGTTGCCACTTCTTTTGACAAAGGCTTGGGTTGAGGTGTTGGCGTGGCCGCCTTTTTGGTCTGAAGTATACTCTGGTCAAAGCTTGCCTGGATATCGGAAAGTTTTATTTCCATTTGATTCAACCGCAATGCCAATGATTGTTCTAAATGATCCAATCTTTCTTTAAAAATTTCAATATTTTTATATTTGGCATCAAGTGTTTGAAGGCGTTGGTTGATCTCGATAAGCTCGACCTGTTGATCTTCATAGTGCCCAAGCGGTGATGTTTGCGAAGATATCGGTTCTTCACTACTTAACTTCCAGGGAATGATCAGAAACAAACAGACAATAATCATCGCCAGCACGCCGATGCCGATTGCCACCATAGATAACGGCGATTTTGTAAATGCATGTGAAAACGGCTTGCTCCCCCTGTCATTGCGCCAAGGTAAGTCATCCTCTTGTTCATAATCAGGTTCCTGTTCTTCAATTTTTATATCGCCCGGTTCATATTTGGTTTCTTTTTGCATGTCACTCTCCTAATGTTGTTAAATTTGGTTTTCTTCGTAAAGGAAACTACGTGATTTCAGGCAACTTTTGAATACGAAAGAATCATCCCGAATGCTGAATATCTTAGCGCCTTCCAAAATCGGCCTATTAAATTCAGTTGACCTGTATATGATTTTGCATTAAAGAACGAAACGAATTAACCAGTTATGGTATCTTATACAAATTCAATGGTGATTATGGAGTGCGAAAGCAGAGTGAAGCGGAGGAACGGAGCGGAACGGTCTTTC
>JAOZRC010000360.1 GCA_029940345.1 Desulfobacterales bacterium | reverse complement strand
TTTCTGAATCCTGCCGCAATACCCAATCCCAAAAATATAAACATACACCAAGGGGATGTGTTAAACTTGCCATCCAGATACAACCCTAAAGCCAATCCGATAAATATGGAAAGCGCAATGGAAAAACCGATGCTGCTATAATAGGATAGCTCTCTTATGTACCTGGTAGTTTCCCTTTTCATAAAAAAGAGATGTCTTAACAACCGTCTTACTTCAACAAATAATTACTGCTGAAAGAAAATAAAATTGTCGCCAGATAGCACAGTATTTTAGCCAAGTCAATCTATAAAATGATGGCTTTTTCATATTTTTATCATCAGTCGGTTTTTACGAATCGGTTTTTACGAAGATGGTTACTATACCAGGGATGCTATGAGTTCCAAAAACGGGCTGTAATTATTTTCCACATGCGCGGCATCAAGCGCCAGATAGTAAGCCAGGCGTTGATCCGCGGAAACCACAACGGGCGGAAAACCGTTTTTCATCAATTCCAGGTTCATCAGCAGTCTTGATACACGGCCATTACCATCCGTAAAAGGGTGGATTTTTACAAAATCAGCATGAACCCGCGCAGCCCGTTCCACCGGATGCAATGTCCGCCCCACCTGTTTGTACCATTTTATAAACAAGTCTGTCTTTTTCGCAATATGAATAAAATCAGGCGGTGTATGACGCGCACCGGAAATGATTACATTTACATCCCGCCATTTGCCGGCATTGGCGTCATCAATGCCTTTCAAAATCAGTTGATGAATGCTGCGGATAATATGTGCTGAAAAATCTTGCCGTTCTTGTACAATGGCTTCAACATAATAAATCGCTTCGCGATGATTGATCACTTCCAGGTGCTCCCTAAGTGATTTCCCGCCTACCGTGATACCTTCCAAAACCACTTTGGTTTCCTTTAACGTCAGTGTATTACCTTCAATGGCATTGGAGTGATAGGTCCAACGTAAGATCTGATCTTCACGAAGGTTTTTCAAAACTGCCAGGGGAAGCGGACGAACGAAATCCAGATGCTCTTTTAGCTTATCAAGTTCATCAGAATATGATTTAAAATCAATTGGTTGCATTTTGGATTATTGATTATTGTAATTTATTTGTTATTTGAAATTTCCTTTTAATTGTTAACCACGGGAACTACCAGGGATCCAAAAGAATGCTAACTTGGAACTTAAAACTTCAAACAAAGGGTATGGTAAGGCTGTAAACGCCGGATTCAAGTGTGGCTTTGACCATAACGCCGCTTTTTTCAAACACTTTCATCATCGCTTTATTCGATGCCAACACATCCGCCGTGAACCCTTTCAAGCCTTTCTCTTTGCCCAGCTTGATAAGCATTTTGCATAGATAGGTCGCGATGCTCTGACCCTGCCAGGCTTCGTCAACCACAAAGGCCACATCCGCCCAGGGACGGCTTTTATGCTTGGCGAAACGGGCTTCGGTGATAATACGGCCTTCGCCGGTTTCACCCACAAGTCCGACAATCGACATCACCTTGCGGTAATCCACATTGACATAAGCCTGCATCTTGGCGTGAGGCATGGTTTTGATCGGCGAAAAATAACGATAGTAAACCGATTTATCCGAGAAACGGTAGAAAAGACGGCGCATCGCTTCCTCGTCCGAAGGTTTGATCGCCCGGAAACGAACAACACAATTTTCTTTGAACGTTTTTTGCGTTGTGATTTTATCCGGATAGAGGTGGGCGCTTTCCGCCAAAAAAATCTGATCGCGGTACAATAAATTAGCGGCCTTGGCCTGCTCCACCAGTTGTTTACGGTCGTGCGGATGAGCAATCTCAATCAGCGCCTGAGCCCGCTCGCGAACGGTGCGGCCGGTCAAATTGGCGACACCGAACTCAGTAGCCACCATATTGACCGATTCGCGCATATTGAACACATCCGGAAATTGATTGAGAGATATCAATATATTGGATTCACCTTTACGATTGCGACTGGGAAGGGCGAAAATAGTTTTTCCGCCGGGCGAGAGTTCGGCGCCGTTCACCAAATTCATCACTTGCACCGGCCCTGCGCCCACATCGCCTTTGCCGAACGTAAGCGCCAACCGGCCGGATAATTCGGCCTTGCGAACAGGAAAAATAGCGCTAAACTTGGGATTACGGCCGATCCGCAACGGATTTGAAATTTCATCAATGCTTTGAAATTCAACCAGTGGGTTGCGATCCAGCCAGGCCATTAATTCCGGTGTTCCGGAGGCATAAGAAACTGACGCCTTACCCAAACATGTTTTTTTATACCGGTTGGTGACCGCACCGCTTTGCACTAGCTTCATCAGCGCATCGGTAAACGTCAGTGAATGGATGCCAAGATGGCGCTTATCAGCCAAGTGACAGCTTAACGCTTCAAACAGGGGTCCCATGGAAAAGGCGATGCAGCTTCCGTCATCAATAACAGATGCCACTTTGGCGGCGATCTCATCAAATACAGGAGCCACCGTCCCGCACTCAAAATAAAGCGGAGGCTCCGTTGAATGAACCAACAGATCAAAATCGGCGATATTGACCAATGTATCGCCATAGGTAAATGGAATCTGATCGTTGATTTCACCCACGGCCAACGACGCCTGCTCAATGGCGTTCCGGGTGGTGTCGACGGTGACGCCCAAGCTGCAATAGCCCGCTTCATTAGGTGGTGTAATCTGGATAAAGGCGACATCAATGGGAACCAGACCAGATTTGATCAATTCGGGGATCATAAAAGGACGGCTGGGGATCAAATCAACCCGTCCGGCAGTAATCGCCTCGCTGGCAACCCATCCGGAAAAAAAAGTTTTAAGACGATATCTCTGGGATTGAAGGGCTTCAAGGGAAATGGCGTCTCCGAAGCTGACCAGTTGAATCAATTCAAGGTCTTGTAAATTATGGGAATCAGATGCCATCAAATGTTTTATCAGGGTTCGTGGTTCACCCGCGCCGGCACCGATGAAGATACTCATGCCCGGTTCAATCAGGGCGAACACTTTTTCAGGAACTACTATTCGTTTTTCCCAATCAATATCAGGTGTAGTTTTCATTTTTTTATTTTTTGCTTTCAGCCGCTACTTTTCCAAAACCTCAACCGCTTTCACAGCCGCAATGAACCAATCACCATCCGTTTTTTGCAAGCCGAATTCCAATTCACGCGTTTCCGCAACTTGCTCACCGTTTTTTTTGACGCCAGTGATGCGAGCTGTGGCCATGACAATCGCGGTTTGGCCGTGTGACAGGTCAATGTTGACATCATAAAATTTAAGCGTCAAGTGGGTGAACTGAGAGCGCACACCACCGGCGCGTCGGGTGATCTCACGGGATGAATATTCGCCGGCCATTGCTCGGTTTTCGATTTCAAAATGAACGTTTTTAGTAAATATCCTTTCGATGGTTGCCAGTCTTTTAATCATAACCAGCTGGCTTTCGTCAGATTCTTTAGAAAAATTTTCCGCCAGAAAATCAAAGCGCTTTTGAATCGCTTTTTCATCATTTGAATAAAAGAAAAAATAGTAAACGGTGATACCTGCTATCAGAATAAAGATGCTAATCAAAAGATTTTTATTTACCATAAGATTTTCCCCACAATGCGTTGAATCGGTGCCTGGCCGAATTGATGCCCTTGAATGGCGGTACTCCGGTTATCACCGACCACATAAATTTTATTGGGCTTTACACGCCGTTGCGGCAATGACCAGTCAGAAGGGTATTGAAGATAAGGCTCATTCAACAGCGCGCCGTTCACCCAGAGTTTGCCGTTGCGAAATTCAACGGTTTCACCGGCAAGGGCGACGATGCGTTTTAATAACATCACCCGGTTTCCAGCGAACTTAACGCCGACAACATCGAAACGTTGCGGTTTTGCAAAAAAATAACCAGGACGCCAGCAAAAGTTGAAACTGCCATCATGATACGTCGGTTCCATGCTTTTCCCCCGGATATGCAGAGGGATGCAGATATAGCCAAAGAAAATCCAGGCTATCAGGCCGACGCCTACAAGCCTTAACGCGAAACCTTTTGACATGGAAGGCAGTAAGAAACCACGAATTTTTTCTTTCAAATTCATCTGATATGCGTTTTTTTTATGTAATGGGGACAAAATAGCTTACCCATTTTCAGAAGAGGAGTACAAATTTCAGTTTGCGTCACAGCATCACAAACTGAAGTTTGCAGTCCGGAACAGGGAAACTCTTCGTCCCTGTTCCTATATTATTCACCACTTAAAATTTCTTATCAAATTTAACCTTGCAACACAACAATATATTTGACATAATCAGGAAAGGATGTTTGGCATTTTGTAGTTATGATCAGATTGCTGTTTCCACCTTAATGGCTGTAAAGGAGGAGAGATGTTTAAAACGACATTAATGATTACGGGTCTCATCATAGGGATGGTCATATTGACGGGTGTTGCCGGTAGTGAAGAAATTCATGTGTGTACGGAAAATTGGCCGCCTTATAATTATGAAATAAACGGTGAAATCAAGGGCATTTCGACAGCAATTGTCAAAGCCGTGCTGAAAGAGGCGGGTTTGAATTATACAATCAATGTGTATCCCTGGGCCAGGGCTTATGATATGGCGTTAAATGATAAAAACGTCCTCATTTACACCATCGCGCGAACACCGGAGCGCGAAAAGCTGTTTAAATGGGTGGGAGAGATCACACCGGCGGATTCGATTATTGCCTATAAACTGAAAAAACGCGGCGATATTATCGTTAAAACAGTTCAAGATTTAAAAAAATATAAAATCGGCGTTGTAAAAGCGGTTTGACCAAATCCGGGTGATCAATCATCGAGGTAAGGTTTTATTCGAATACCAGGGAGTTAAAAAGGCGCGGCAAACGATTTCACGGCAGAAGAATATCACTTACGATCAACGCTTTATCGGCCAAGTTCTTATCGTTCTGAGTTTGGATCAGGATCAAAAAGAGTTGAATCAGTTTCTCCTGATTGCTATTTTAGTAGTCGTCGGTGTTGTGCTTGTAATTTTTATTACAACGGGTGCGTTGTTGCGCCATTTTATCAGTCAACCGATCGCTTCGCTGCAATATCGAATGGATCGCGTCGCCCAAGGCAATTTTACCAACGCATCAGCTTGAAAAAACCCTGATGAATTTGATCATTAATGGCACTGAATCAATGCAGCCGGCTGACGCACAAGGTAACGAATTAACAGTTGCCACCTTCAATCAGTATGTTGACAAAGCGATCCGGGACTATGAAACGGTTGATGAGGGGGACTACGCTGTATTGCAAGTGGCGGATCAAGGTGTAGGGATATCACCGGATGATCTAAAAAATATCTTTGAACCGTTTTATACGCGCAAGGTGATGGGGCGTAGCGGAACCGGGCTGGGTCTGGCGGTTGTATGGGGCGCAGTGCAGGATCATAACGGCTATATCCTGGTGGAAAGCGTTGAAAAATCCGGAACAACCTTTACACTCCATTTCCCGGTGACGCGTAAGGAAATTGAACAGGATGATGCGCCCGCACCGTTTGCATCATATACCGGTGCCGGGGAGTCTGTTTTGGTCGTTGATGATGTTGAAGAGCAAAGAGAAATAGCCGGCCGAATTTTGCGTAACCTGGGATATGTGGTCAATAGTGTACCTGGCGGTGAAGAAGCCGTATCATACATGCAAAAAGGTGACGCTGACCTGCTGCTGCTGGATATGATCATGGACCCCGGAATTGACGGCCTGGAGACATATAGACAAATTTTAAAATCGCATCCGCACCAAAAGGCTGTTATTGCCAGCGGTTTTACGGCTGACGAGCATGTTAAAAAAGCGCAACTGCTGGGCGCTGGCGCCTATATCAAAAAACCCTATACAATCAAAAAAATCGGCATGGCGGTAAAGTCCGAATTGCGGAAATAGCATCCCTGATTTTGGTTTTTTCTGATGGGCCCCGCAAGCGAAAACTCGCACTCCGAATAGCGGTTGAGCCCCAACGGTTGAATGCATCTAT
>JAOZRC010000359.1 GCA_029940345.1 Desulfobacterales bacterium | reverse complement strand
AAAAAATGCCGTCCGTTATACCGTTAATAAAAATCGAAACGGTATAAAAAAGACGACATCTCCAGTCGATAATTTTCTTAAAATTGTTAAACGGAAATTGAGACAGGCGGCATTCGGGTCAGATCCGGATGCGTGACCGTATGCGCCCCGAACTCGAACCCGGCCTGGTGCATTTCCTGAATTTCCTGCCAGGTCAACATCTCCCGTCCGCATAACGAGGGCAAAGGTGTGGTCGACCGGATATTTATATCGCGCCCCACCGTGAGAAAGACTGTCGCCGTCATTTCGTAATGTTCAAGTACCGGGAACGCTTGCTGATATACGCTTCGAAACCCATCGTCAAAGGTTATCACAAGCGTCCGTTTTGGAACCCCCTCCCCTGGTACACCTTAATAATTCGCTCGCCGTTCGCAGTGAAATGGGTTTGACACCCTTCATTTGACAGAATTTTCAGGATGCCAGACGCCTCTCAAAAACTGTGCTCCATCGCCCAGGAGTGTCAGATACTGTTGCCTTTCGTGTTTTTCGGCCGGTTACACCGCATTCGATCCGATATTTTTATAACATGCCAGTTGCGGATGTCGCCTACAATCGGAATACAAGGCCGGTGGGCAACGATTCGCCGAAAATGGCGCTTTCTTCATTCTGAGCCAGGGGAACCACCTCTTGCAGGAGCCTGATTTGAAACGCCGTCTGGTCATACGATGCTATTTTCGCGATAACCCGGTCAATGAGGGCCGGTGCGATATCCCGCATCCGATCCCCGGTCTTGCGTGCCATTTGAATCAGCGCCGCGCCCACGGGTTTGGGATTGCGCCAGTTCCGGGTCAGCAAGGTTTCGATCCAGGAAGATGCTTCATCAATCGGAATAACCCGGTCTACCGGGCCGTATAACAATTCACGCGCTCCCAGGCGTGAAAGCGCCCAAAAATGCTGGGGCTTGCTTTTTTTGGGGCTCATCTCAGCAAGCAGCAGGCGTCCCCATTTTATCTTATCTTTCACCATCAGGCGTTCCATATTGGCCAGCGCCATCCACATTTCGATCCGCTCCTGGGGGGGAATTCGCGTTTTGCCACCTTTTTTAGGAGTGATCAAGGGTGTCAGAGATTGAATAAACTGGCGCTGTTGACCGGCTGAAAGACCGCCGGCGACGCGACGCCAGAAAATCTGCCATTCGATGCGCACTTGGGGATTTTTAATATGAAGCGGCCCTTTGCTATAAATTTTCCACGCCGCTTTCACCCGATGCGGGTCCAGACTTTCGCCACACCCGGGGCGCAGGCAAAAGCCGGTCAAATTGAGCCATTTATGCTCATATAGGGGTGTGTGGGTGCGTGCTTCGATCAGTTCCATCAGTTGATCGCCAAGCCCGCGAAGCAATCCCAGCGGCCATTCAGATTTAGAGCGTTCTACGACACGGCTAATCTCTTTGACAATACGGTTAAAGTTTTCGGTTTGCTGTTGCGGCGTCAGATACCGGTCCGGTGTGAATAGGGTACGCACCTTGGTCTGAGCCGTCCGGATCAGCGCGTCATCAAAAATTTCCTGGTCTTTAACTTCGCTTACAACGGTCTGATCGCGAAGTTTAAAACGCAGTTGCCAACGATGGTTGCTTACTTCAGAGCGACACCACAACGCCAGCGTACCGATTTCGGTATAACTGGCTTCGATCTGTACCGGGATTCGGGTTTTCCCCCCTTTTTTGCCAAATTGAACAACGGTTTGTAATGTTGGCAAAGGGGTTAAAGAGTCATCAATCACCACCAGTGCCCCACAACGATCTCCGGAACGAAAACTTGAACTGTAAAGATCGAAACTGACCGGTTGATTGGTGAGCACATCAATTGCCTTATCTTCCAGACGAATTTGGCTGCCTTCCTCCAAGCCGCGTTCCACCAGGCAGACAGCAAACTTTTCATTTTGGCCGGAAGGTGTTCGCGCAACGGATAGTTCACCTTCCGGTGTGTTTTTTAACTGTGGCAAATCAGTGCCTTGGTCCGGAGTGGCAACGCCCAGGTAGAACGCCCGTGCGCTGCCGCTGCCCACACGCACGCCCTGGCCGATTTTTACCAGGCCGTAATAGGCGGCTCCCATGGCCACGGCCAGATCAAGGTCAGGATTTTCAAGCACGCGCGGCCAATTGTCATCGCTTTTGCCAAACCAATGCCTCAGACCGCTTCGGATGCGCGCTTGAATCAGTTCGGATTTTAAAGACCCACCATTGAAAAGAATCAAATCCGGCGCATACGTATTCGTTTTAAGCACACGCGCCACATCGTCTTGATGGCGTTCAAGAAACTCGCCCAAGTGGCGTGTGATCGCCGGTTCCTGTTCATAAGGTAACCCGAATTCGGTGATGCCGGTGCGCCCTGCGGAAGGATGGGCGCTTTGACGTTCTGCAAGCGGGAAAAAACCATCAACCACGGTTTCCTCTACATCCTGGCGGCTTAACGTGGCTGTAACCGTATTGGCAATTAACTGGCGACCTTGCCCGATCACGGTAATTGTCTTTGAGTTGATGTGTCCGTCCAACAGTTCCTCTTTGGCCTGGCGGCACTGGTGGCATAACGTTTTCCAGCGATCTCCCGTCAGGGAAACCTTTTGTTTGCCAAGACGCTTTTCAAGACGACTTGCCAGCGCCAGATCAATATTGTCACCCCCCAAAATCAGGTGGTCGCCTACGGCAATGCGTTCAAAACGCGGGCTGCCATCCGTTTCGCGGAGTGTGATTAAGGTGAAATCGGTGGTGCCTCCGCCGACATCACACACCAAAATCAGCTCATCAGGTTTGACATGACGGCTCCAATCCGTTTCGTGCCGAATTAGCCAGGCATAAAACGCGGCCAAAGGTTCTTCAAGCAGCGTAACGTCATTCAAACCGGCCAGTGCGGCGCTTTCCAATGTCAAATCCCGGGCAACTTCATCAAATGATGCGGGTACGGTAATATTTATAATTTGATTTTCAAGATACAATTCTTCGTCATCGCCTTTGCTATAATTCCAGGCATGGCGGATATGTTTCAAATAGGCGGCCGTTGCGTGAACAGGCGAAATTTTAAACAGTTCATCTTTGTTTCCGCCGGTTTGGACGCCATAAGGCAAAATGTTGCCTTGGCGATCCGCATTTGTATGGCAAAGCCAGCTTTTGGCTGATGAAACCAGTCGCGATGGAATTTTGGCACCATGATCCCGGGCAAAAGCGCCGACAAAATTTTCATCACTGCGATGACGAACCTCCCGTTGCCAGGGCAGATCTGTCGCTTCCTGGCTGATGTCGTATTTACCCGGAATATAAAGAAAGGAAGGCAACGTCGAAAGTCCGGTAACTTCGCCGTAACCTGTCAGTTGGGGAATTTTGAAAAGTTTTATCCGCTTTCCGCGCGTCTGCGCGGCTTGAAGATCAACATAAGATACGGCAGAGTTGGTTGTGCCCAGATCGATACCGATGATGTAGTGTTTATCTGTAGAATCCAAAAGCAGTTCCTTTTATCGTGAGTGATTGGCGTTGATTGGTATCCATATAATGCAATTTATATTGCATCCCCTTCAGAATGTCAAAAGCAAATCTGTCAGCAACAGCAGGTAAGTTTGATTTGGGAAATTTTAAAGCGGTGTATTCGCGCCGTTTATGAGCTGGCAAATCCGTTTTTTTCAAGAAGCTTGATCATTTGCAACGCATTTTCAGCAGCCTGGGCGCGGACATGATTGTTAAAAAAAATGATGCCTTTGCGCGCCTGGGAAGACATGGGAATAATTTTTTCAACAATCAAGGTCTGTAGCTCTTCATCCGAATAATGGTAGTCAAATTTTTTTTGCATATTGTCTGATCGCCATCCGCTGACATTACGACCATGAAAGCGAATATACAACAGTTGCGGATTGGTGACAACATCTAAGGAGGGAAAAAGAGAGGGCAACGCCGGCGTATCAACAGTGACCAGTGTGATCCCGCGGCGTTCCAGTTCTTGAAACACACGGTCGACAGCCCATGAACGGTGACGAAATTCGACTGCCAACGGCAAACCTTGCAGTTTATCAAGCAAAGCGGCCAAGTGCCGACGATTGGCTAAGGTACGTGCAAAATAGGGCGGTAATTGAATCAGGATCGCCGACAATTGTCCCGACTTAATCAGCGGCGCTATTCCCTTGCGATATTGATCGGCCTGTTCAGGCCATTGTTCCGGTTCAATTTCATGGGTTAATACACGCGTCAATTTGGCTGCGAATAAAAAAGCTGACGACGCTTTCTGGCGTTGGCGCTCAACCGCCTCGGCACGAGGCATTTGATACCAGGTGTAGTTGAGTTCGGTTATTGGAAAAACGCGGGCGTATAGTGACAGCATATGAGCGGATTGGGCATCAGCGGGATAAAATCCGGCTTCTTTCCATTCCGCATAAGAATAGCCGCTTGTTCCCACGTAGAAGCGACAGGGATTGGGTTCAGGTTGCATAGCGTATACCGATTAAGGAGTGCTAAATTTACCGTATCCGTTCACTCCCCCCTTAAGCGGAACGGCTTTCCGCTTTACATGATCGCGCCATGCGTGAGTTTGTAGCGCGGGAAGCTGTCCCGCGTTAGTTTGAACGTAGCTGCAAAACATAAAAGAGGAGCCACACAATGAAAAAAGTGACATTTATCAGAACCAAAGTCAAGTATTACTTCGATTATTTGAAAAAGCGGGAAACAGTGCGAAAGTTATGTAACGCGGAAAGCTGTTCCGCATCGTTCATAGCCGCATCAAGGTTGAAGAAGCGGAACAGTTTTCCGCTTTACTTTGTCCCTCCTTGTGCTGGTAGCCTTCTGAGGCTACCAGCATAAGCTGGGACACTAAATCCAACCTACGACCGTCCCGCCTTATGTGAGTACCCCATTCTGACATTAGCTCCGAATAGGAGTTATAATTTTCATCGTTGAAAAATGCCAGTTGCACCAGTTCCACTAATGTGTCATAATGACCGATACAGACCTTACAATCATTCCCGCAAATCCTTGCTGTGATATGATAGCTCGTATCCTGGTATAAAACTCCATATCAAAGAAAAATCGCAAATTATGAAAATTATCTGCCCTGAATGTAAAAAAGCATACCAGGTTCCAGACGCTAAAATTCCGGCCAAGGGAGCGTATGCCCGCTGTCCCAACTGCCGCCACCGGTTTTTTCTTAAAAAAGATGCTGAAAGGCCAAAACCGCGAAGAACACAGTCTTCTGAAAAAGTATCAGGTACAGGGCAACGTAAGAACCGCGGCAATAAACAGACATTAAAAGGACAGCGATCTAAAAATCCGGCCGGCGCTCAAAGCGCTTGCCCCAATTGCGGCCACCGACAACCGCCGGCCAAAGAATGCGCCCAATGCGGTATTATTTTCGATAAATTCAAAATGCTTATTGCTTGCCCAAGCTGCAACCACCAACAGCCCCGCACAAATGTCTGCATCAACTGCGGCTATGAAATATACAAACCGCCCCAACAAATTAAGTCGTTTAAAACATTGATCAGCAATTTACGTGAATATGGCATTAGCAGCACTGGCAGAAAGGCGTTGACAGACTACTGCGCCGAAAATTTGCAAAAGACAATCGTAACCACCGCAATCATTGTCGGTGTTATTCTCTTTATTTTTATCTTTTCGGGTCGCTTTTTACTTGCTCCGCTTTTTACCGCAGATAAAGAAAACCCCTTTTACCCCGTGGGTACGCAGGTCAAGGGCCATGAATTTCGGTATTCCACGGTTGAGCACTGGAATGGCAGTCCGGACGCTCTGGTATTGAAGATGGAACGGGGAACCGGATTTGTCGAGCAACGGGACGGCTTGGTAAAGAATAATGTGCTGGCGCTCTACACACATGTACTGGCCCCGGGAACTCCGGAATGGGCCGATGGAATGCTTGCTGCTGCGGCAAGGTACAGAGCAGCAACTTTAATAATCAATACTGATCTTTAATGATTCTTTTTGGAGGAAGTTAT
>JAOZRC010000358.1 GCA_029940345.1 Desulfobacterales bacterium | reverse complement strand
GAACATTCCTGAAATTTAAAAATCCGATACTACAAATTTAGCCGATATAAAAAAGAATGTCGTCCAGTTGATCTTTTAACTTTTCGGCATCATCCATGCGGTTGTCTTTGACAGCATCCTGGATATCTTCTTTTAAATTGATAATTTCTTGTTTGTCCTCGTCGGACGCCAAATCAAGCAGTTCATCGGCGCGTTTGACAATCTCACCAAATTGAGCCGGTAAATCATCTCCGCTGTCTTTGTTTTGATCAACGTCGGCCTCGGACATTTGGGCATGGCCGGATGATGACCACATATTTTCAACCCGTTCACGGGTTTGTGAGAGTTCACCTTCGTCAAATCGGGAAATTGCATTTTCAATGACGGCATCAATATGCTTACCGGTTTTTTTCTCAATAGCCTTGATTTTTAGAATTCCATTCAGGTCAAGGTCAAAATCTAATATGATTTCACTGTTTCGCGGACTTTTTGTAATATAAAACGTGTAGTTGCCCAGCTTTACATTGTCCAGCGCGTTTTTAGCTTCACCCTGGTAAACTTTTACATCCACGGCATCCTGATGGTCATAAACCGTATAAAAGGATTTACTTTTACGCGCGGGCAGTTTGGTGTTGCGTCGGATCAGCGGTACAAATGTATCCGGATTCGGTTCGTTGTTGAGCATGCCCAGGGCCGATGTTCCAAAAGTGTATGGGGTGATATCGACCAATACACCGGAATGCTCGACGCCCATCTCCCGGCCAGCCTGCATGGCGGCACCAAGAGCGACACACAGATCGGGATCGATTTCACCATGGGGCGCATGACCTATTTTTTCCTCGAGCATTTCGGTGATGCGGGGGATGCGGGTTGATCCGCCAACCAGGATCGTTTTGCTAATGGCTGTTGGTGGCAAACCGGCATCCTCCAAGGCTTTACTAACTGATTCCATAGTTCGCGACAGCTCCGCATCAATCATATCTTCAAACATTACCCTGGAAAATTCCAAAGAGAGATGAATATCCCGTCCATCCTTTTTGCCGAGATGGTCTTCCTCGATGGTCGTATAGGTAACCGTGGAAAGGTTCATTTTGGCGGACTCGGCGGCGCGGCGTAAACGCGCCATGACCAACGGATCATCTTTGACTTGCAGTTTTAACTCGGATTCAATGTGTTCTGCCAGATGATTCGTTATTTTCTGATCAAAATCGTCACCGCCCAAATGATTGTCACCCGTACTGGCCAGCACTTCAATCACACCCTCCTCAATTTTAACAATCGATACATCAAACGTACCGCCGCCGAGGTCATAGATCAGAATTTGCCGGGTTTCCGCATTGTTCATTTCATAAGCCAGGGCAGCGGCGGTGGGTTCGTTAATAATGCGCACCACTTCAAGGCCTGCTATTTCACCGGCCTCGCGCGTGGCTTGGCGCTGGGTGTCGGTGAAATAGGCCGGCACGGTGATCACGGCTTTGCGGATGGGTTTGTCCAATGCTTTTTCCGCGCGTTCTTTCAGTGTTTTGAGAATAAAAGCGGATATTTCCTGGGGAGTGAACACCTGGTCAGCAAGTTTGATCGTTTCATCCGACCCCATCAATCGTTTGACCGACATAGCGGTGCGTTCCGGCGCAATCACCATCTGGTTGCGCGCTTCGGCACCGACAATGATCTTGCCATCCGCATTCAGACCGACACAAGAAGGCAGGATGCCGTGATCTCCGTCGGCAATGATTTCCACGTTGCCATCATATATGAAGGCGACTTCTGAATTGGTTGTACCAAGGTCTATCCCGATAATAGGCTCCATTTGGGCTCCTTTGTTATTAATAGGTAATTATGAATGTTTATTGGCTTTTTAAACTGATTCACCCTGACTGTAAAGCGGAAAGCTGATCCGCTTAGTGGCCTTGCGCAAACTACGCGGGACGGCTTCCCGCGTTACATATTAACAATAACTTCGGCCGTTCGTATGACTTCGTCATTGCGAATATAGCCACTGAGTATTTCCTGTGTCACGATTCCCTGTCCGGCCATGCGGTCACTCGCTTTACCTACGGCCTGCATCAATCGGGGATTGAAGGGCTTTCCAACTGTGGGTAAAGGTTTTATATCCGCCTGGATCAGCGCCCTGTCAAAACGTCGCAACGCCATTTCATAGCCTTGAACAACATTTTCAATACCTTTGGGCGGTCTCCGGAACCATTGCCGCTGCACAGCGATTCGGCGGCCGGATTGTATCCCGCGGGTCAGGGCGTCGCGCACATCCAGAAAAAGTAAAATCATTTTCTTTTCACAGGACAGGCGTATATTTTCTTCGAGCAGACTGATTTGCGCGGATGTATCCCGCAGTGTTTTTTCGGATTGCTGATAGGTTTCCATAAAGGTATTCAGCGTTCTGATCGCTTTGTTTTGTTCACGATTTTGCAGTTTGATTTCCTGGCGCAGGGCAGTGAATTCCCGGAGCATCGTATACAAATCACAGGCGTCCAGGTTGCCCAACTCTTCTTCAAAGGGTAAATCAGGCAGGGTTGACAACCAATTCTTAAAATCATCAACCGTCTTGGCTCTCCATTCATCCTCACTATAAAGCCGCTTGCGGCTGCTATCGGCGTGGCGCGTGAACCAGGCAGACATCCGATTAAAAAAGGGCAGGGTGATTTTACGTTCAAAGCGCTGCCGAATATGAATTAAAGATTGTTTAATACTGAACATACAGACGGTGATCCTTTAAATTGATTTGATTCCGATTGGGGGCTGCCAAACCGTTTCGCTTGGGAGGAGGGAGTGAACGGTAGTATCAATGCGCCCATACATGTCATTTATGACCGGTTTTGTTTTCCATGGCAGACAAGGTTTGCATCAACGTCTTCAATCCGACGCGCACGCGTTGCGGACTGGCCGCTTCGCCCAGTGCCAGCAGGGCGGATTCGGTGTTTGCGTTTTCAATAATTTCGAAAAGCGCCGTTCGAATGCGGGCACGGGAAGATTTGATTTTTTCATAAGCGGTGGTCACTTGCTGAAAACGATCCGGACTTTTTTCAGGTGTATGCTGCTTAATCAATGTCAGATATTTTTTCCTGATTTCATGATCGTTCGCTTCCAGCGTGACACCCAAGGTAAGATAATAAGAAATCATGGTTTTATTAATAGTTTTTTTTGGTTCGCACCGGTTTAATCGATCCGGGCGGAACTGCTTTTGGTTTTACGTTAATAGTATACTATTTGAATGGCGTGCTTCTTGCATAACTGATACATATATATGCACCCCGCTCATGTTAAGAACAATTTTGCTTCTCGCGAAAGTTCCTTGATCTGGTTTCCTTGTATTATCGCTTTGGTTCCGTTAAGGACCTCCATAAACTTCTCGTCATCTTGCAATTTTTTTCTTTTCGCAAGTATCACATGCTTTGGAGCGCCCCTGAGGTCTAAGCTGTCAATCATCATTTCGAGGATTTCGATGAGCATCGCTGCCTGGAAAATATCGTCAATTGGTCCGTTCAGATCGCCGCCGGGCAGGAAGTCATCAATAAAGTCATCATCGAAATCGTCGTCATCATCATCGAAATCATCATAATCATCACCGTAATGAAAACCGAAAGGAGAAAAATAATCTAATAAACTGAAATCGAATTTTTCCAGCGCCTCTTTTAAACGACCATCCGCGAATTTGGCAAGCCGGCGCGCCACACCTCGCAGCATCTCCTTTTGGGCTTTATCGGCGTCATCGATAATCATATCAAACAGATCGCCGTCACGAAGGTTGCCATCCAGCTTATGCTCAAGGAAAGCCTCATAAAAACTGAACAATAGCAGGTTTTTGGAATCTTTTTTATCAATCCTTCGCTGGAGGTCGCTTTTGGCAGATTGGTATGATCGGTTTTTGATTAAAATATCGATCACGGGTATGATATCGTCATCATCAATTCGTCTGGTCAAATCTTTTTTGCGTTTGAGGAAAACGAAAGCGATATTCAAAGATTTATAAAGCGGATATACTTCCTTGCCGGGGGATGCCAGCAATTGGCAAATTTCGCTGGAAGAAAACGTTTTTAAGCTGGCCGAGTATTTATTAAAAATTGTTTTCAGATGTTTTTGAATTTTTGTTTTTTTAGGAATCGGGTTGTTTTCCAAATCCAAAATGAGAAGTCCTATGATCCTGAGCTGATCGAATGGCGTCTGGCCGTCAATGGCGTTATTGATAATCGAGCGGATATGTTTGAGCGTGTAATCAGGTTGGTTGTCGAACAGCGAAAGCTGATCCGGTTTATACAATTTGAATAAAATCTGTTTTTCAATAACCAGGTTTTGCGTTGATTTATCTGTCAGCCTGGCCGCTTTTTCGAGGTCCTTTTGGGTCAGATGAAGCCGGTTGCGTTGCATATTTTTGCTGGCTGAGATAAGCAAGGCGATGACATGCCTTGCGGTGACGCGTCTGTCATGAGGCGCGCGTTTGAGCGCTTCCGCCAGTATATTTTCAGCTTTACGAAAAGCGTTTTTTTCGTAAAACAGCGTCGCCAGTTCAAGGCACGGACGAGGATCATCCGGATGGGCTTCCAGGAGCATCGTCAGGCCCTGCTCAACTTTTGTTTTAGCGGGCCTGGAATAGCGCGGTAAGTCGGCCAGCAGTTCGATCGCGTTTCGATTCAGAGGATCGAGACGTATCCCTTCTAAGGTCATATCAATTATATATTGATCCGGCATAAAACAGCCAATACCTAATAGGGGTAATTTTTCTTTATAGGGAAGATCATGAGTGCGGATGCCGGTTTTGCCTTCATGTAGTATTTTGGCCGTATTCAGTAAAATAAGGCTATGGGCGATGGCACGTTGTTCCGGTTGGGGGAATTCCTTATCCAAAACAGCAAGATAGTTGTCAGTGTCATTAACAGGGTTGTTAAAAATAAAATAATCGCCTTTGGATCGAATAAGCGGCTGCATATCTTTAGGAACCAGCTTGCCCAGCAGATCGGAAAAGAAAATAGCCGGCAGCCGGCCGGCCATCACCATGGGAATCAATAGCTCAAGCACTTTTAAAACGACTTGCGCCTGATCTTGGGGAAATATCTGTCGGGCTAAATCGACAATTATTTTTTGGACGTTAAAAAGATTCCTTTTTTCCAAATTCTTTAGTAACAATTCGATTTGTTGCTTTACCAGTAATTTTTGATCCCACAAACAGGGTGTCAGATGTCCGAATTGGGTCAGCTTGTGCGCATACGGTTTAAGCGATGACTCAGCGGGTATCATGGATAGCGCTCTTTGCATGCCCTTGTCATCCTGCTTGTAGAAACAACATATCGCGCGGCAAAATAATTTGGCGGGCGCAAAAGGTGATGATCTTGGAAGCGTTTTAAGCTGGGTGAAAGCCTTTTCCCATTCGCCCAGGTTCATCAGTGTAAGCGCTTGCTTGATCAGACCGGCGTCTCGTTGGAGTGGAACCGAGTCATCCAGGCCGTTAAGCGGTTGAAAATCCTGTTCTATGAAAAAGCGGCCGGCCAGAAACAGTTCAATGCGTGCGGAAGGCCCGTTTTTGCGGAGATACGACACATAATGATCAATGGCGTCCGCAAGTGTGGCCTGGGTGATAATGTTTACCAGGTCCGTTTCTGTCAAATGGGTGTAATCAGGTTCCAGATCAAGGGCCAGCGCATGAACAACATCCGCTTCACGGTGCATGCCTTTGGTTCTGAGTTGGGCCTCACGCTGGTGATACGCACGGAACAATAATGTGTTAATCTTACCAGCAGGCCCGCCTTTCTTTAAAGCGGCCTTTAGGATATTGATCGCATCCCTGGATTTATTGGCTGCCAGGCAATCCGATCCGCGGCGGATCATTTGCTCAACAGGAGCATTCATCAGTTTTTGCTGCTGACGCTTGCGTGCTTTTTTACTTTTTTTTCTGGCCATGTGGTTCAGTTTTTTCTGTTTAAGGGATTATATACTTTACTCGTCAGTTACAAGTTTTAAGTGTTAAGTTTCAAGTTGATACG
>JAOZRC010000357.1 GCA_029940345.1 Desulfobacterales bacterium | reverse complement strand
TCTCACACTTTTTCGCTTCGATCACGACTTTCCAAACAGGCTCTAAGCGTTCGCATCAACAACTGGCAATGATTAAATATCATGAATTATTCTCTTAAAAAATATGGATGCAACTTCAAGTTTGATTTTGATATCGGTTATCTCATTAAAAGTCCTTGTAAGGATTGCATCCAACGGGACAATTTTCCCGAATGCGCAGATGAATGTAAAATCCTGGACCAAATTCATGAACTGATGACCGAATGCATATCATGTTCGAGTCGTGCTTGATATTGACTTTGTGGGTGAAAAACGCTGCGAATCTTTACCCGTATTGAACGGTATACACTTTTTGCCGTAGCATATTGCTGTAAATCAGATTCAAAGTGTATTGATTAATGTTGTTAGTTTATGTTTTTTATCTGTTCGATAATCTTCGGAAATTCCGCCAAATTCTTTTTCACGCCCACGATATCATAGGTTTGTACACAACTGGCCAACCGTTCGCAATACTCCGCTAAAAGGTCAAATCCATGTTCACGGCTGATCCGATCCAGATCATCGGCAAATTGGGCTACCCACATAAAGCGGGACAGTTGTAGGTTGGGTTGAGGAACGAAACCCAACAACAGCCTGATTTCGTTGGGTTTCGTTCCTCAACCCAACCTACGACTACATTTAGTGTCCCATCTTATGTTGGTAGCCGCAAATTGTTTTACATCATCTATGATCAACATTTCGTTAATAGCTCTCCACCGGGGCGTGAATTCGCATTACATGATTTGGATCAGCTCCGGAATTTTTTTAAAATTTTCGGGATCAAGTGTGTGTGGATTGTTAACTGCTACTGTCTACTGATTTAGTCTGCTTAATAAGAGCTGGAAATTCCTCTATTTTCCTTTTCATACCTTCGATATCATAGATTTCCACGCAACCGGCCAACCGTTCGCCGTACTCCGCGAAAGGCGAAAATCCGTATTCCAGGCCGATTCGGTTCAGATCAACGGCAAATTGCCGGACCTCTTCCATGACAGGCACATCGCTGATTTCTTCCCACCGGGCCATGAATTCGGTTTCTGAGATTTGGATCAATCTCGGAATTTTTTTTATGGTTTCAGCGTCGGGTTTGTACGGAGGAGGTTCGCTTTTCACTTCCGATTGCGACAGATCTGAATGCCCGGAAACCGATTTTCTTACGGAATGTTTCAGGAAACGGGCCAGTTCGGCGACCAACTCCTCTTTTCGCACCGGTTTTCTTAAGTATCCGTCGCACAGGGAGTTGATTTCCTTTTCATCCACCTTCATCGCCGCCGCGGTTACCGCGACAATTGGAATATCCCCGGTCTCGCTACTTGATTTGATTTTTTGAACAGCCTCGCGACCGTCCATAACGGGCATTTTTATATCCATCAGAATCAGGTTCGGACGGCGCCGTCTTGCCAGATTGCAAGCTTCCAGTCCGTTTTCCGCTTC
The DNA here is from genome assembly GCA_029940345.1 of Desulfobacterales bacterium. Lineage (GTDB taxonomy): Bacteria > Desulfobacterota > Desulfobacteria > Desulfobacterales > JAUCGF01 > JAUCGF01. Next base: position 4,520 of record JAOZRC010000357.1, on the reverse strand, counting down.
AATGAAATCAAAGCCGTAATCTTTTAAATAATCTTTTAAAAGCGTGCGGTTATTCATAATATCGTCTGCGATCAGGATGGCGGCTTTATCGAAATTTTCAATAGTAGCGGAATCGGCGGATATGCTCATCTCTTTTCCAGGTGCATCAGCGGCCTCCGCTTTGCGCACATTTTTCAGCGTAACCGTAAAGGTGCTGCCCTTGCCCTTTTCCCCGGATACGGAAATAACGCCCCCCATCATCTCTGCCAACCGTTTGGTAATGGCAAGTCCCAATCCCGTGCCGCCATAAGTTGCGTGGTCCTGTCCGCTTTGCTGTTCAAAGGCGTCAAATATGGTTTTCCGCTGTTCTTCGGCAATTCCGATTCCGGTATCCTTAACCGCAAAGATAAAATCGACCCTATCGGGAGTTTCCTTATGCGCAAGTGTCAGAACTTCAATTTTGACGGAGCCGGATTCGGTAAATTTGACTGCGTTTCCCACAAGATTCAGGAGTATCTGCCGAAGACGGACTTCATCAAGTAGCAGATATTCCGGCATGTTAAAATCGGTTTGCAGGGAAAATTTGAGACTTTTTTCTTTGATTTTTTGTGAAAACACGCCGGCAATTTCCTTAAAAACAGAAACGGGAGAGACAGGTTCATATTCGATTTTCAATTTTCCCGCTTCGATTTTGGAAAGGTCCAGAATATCGTTGATCAAAGTCATCAGCGATCTTCCGCCAGAACGAATCATCGCTAAATATTGCCTGTGCTGTTTATCACGGATTTTCCCTTCGAGGATTTCCGCGAATCCCAGGATCGCGTTCATGGGCGTGCGGATTTCATGGCTCATGTTGGCGAGGAATTCACTTTTGGTGCGATTGGCGGCTTCGGCGGCTTCTTTGGCTTGTTTATGTTTTTCCTCAGCTTGCCTGCGCTCGGTGATTTCACGCTTGAGTTGCGCGTTCTTCGATTTGAGTTCGTCTTGTAAACGCTGCAGCCTCAGATGGCTGTTTATGCGGGCAACGACTTCCGGGGGCTGAAAGGGTTTGGTGATGTAATCTGCGGCGCCCATTTTAAGTCCTTTGACCTTATCTGTCATATTCGTATCTGCCGTGATAAAGATAATAGGAACATCTTTGGCGGCTTCCATAGTTTTCAGACGGCGACATGTCTCAAACCCATCTATACCGGGCAGCATTAAATCCATCAGAATCAGATCCGGTCGAACATGGCTGACACGTTTGAGCGCCTGTTCGCCGTCGGTCGCCACCAACACTTTAAAGCCGGATTCACGCAAACAATTATTTAACACATCTAAATTGTGCGGTTCGTCATCCACAATAAGAACCGTCTTGATTGTTTTGATTGTAATTTGCTGATTGCTGATTGTTGTCATTGGTTACCCCCATACGGATTGATGATTGTTGATTGGTTTGATTGTTGATTGGTTCTTCCAACCAACAATCATCCATCAACAATCAACAATCATTTTCAAGCCATTCACTGATTTCGTCCATTTGATAGCGTTTGAGAAAACGCTGAATGCGGACAACAAAAGGCTGTAAACGGGTATCTAAGCGCGCCAAGGCATCCACCCGATCCGCAAGTTCATTGACATCGCCTATCAGGGCTAATTCAGATAATTCTGCTACCGTTTCCGGTGCAGGAAACACGATGGGCTGTTCAACGACGCCTGTTTCAGTGACTGTCTTGTGTTCTATCCATCTCAGGTTCAGATGACTCTGTAACAGTTCTGACAGCATCCCTACCTGCATCGGTTTGGGCAGAAAGGCATTACTGCCGGCGTCGATGCTTCGCTGCCGATCTTCTTTATACACACTGGCCGAGGTCACAATAATGACTGTTTTTTGTAAACCAGGCGTCTGTCGAATCCGGCGAATCATTTCAAATCCGTCCATTTTTGGCATCAGCAAGTCGGCAATGATCGCATCCGGGTGAGAATCTTTTGCTTTAGCGAGTCCGTCCCGCCCATCGACCGCTACTATAACATGAAAACCCAGGGATGATAGCAAATCCGCCAACACCTCCCGATTCGTCCGATTGTCATCTACCACCAGGATAGTTAGCGGTTCCCCCTGAACACCGCTTATCTGTTCTGGTATTGCGGTCTGTTTTCTCACCCCATATTGGACGACCGGAAAAGTGAAGTCAAACTGAAATTTACTCCCTGAACCCACCTGACTCTCGACCTGCAATGTGCTGCCCATCAACTCCAGCAGATTCCGGCTGATTGCCAATCCCAGTCCCGTCCCTTTGGCCTGATGTTTCCGGTCGCCCACCTGTTGAAACGGGTCAAAAACAGTGTTCAGTTCTTCAGGGGAAATGCCAACACCGGTATCCTCAATTTCAAACCGGATTTTTACAATTTCAGATTTCAGATTATGGTTTGAATTTTTCAGTTCTTTCAAATCCGCAATCGGCAATCCTAATTCCGAAATCCGAAACGTTATGCTTCCCTCATCCGTAAATTTCACGGCATTTCCTAACAAATTCAGCAAAACCTGGCGCAGTCGCTTCTCATCACCATGAACACCGTCAGGCAGATTATCGGAGACGTCCATGCAAAATGTCAACCCCTTTCGTTCTGCCCGTATGCGGATGATTTCACTCACGCCCCTGATGAGAGCGGGCAGATAAAAATCGGTTTCGTACAGGTCGGTCTTGCCGGCTTCGATTTTGGCGAGGTCCAGCACATCGTTGATCAGGGTCAGGAGATGATTGCCGCACTGTTCAATCACATCCAGACCGTGCAGCTGCTTTGTCGGAGTGGACGGATCGCGTTTGAGAATTTGGGCATAGCCCAGGATGCCGTGGAGGGGAGTGCGCAGTTCATGGCTCATATTGGCAAGAAAGGCGCTTTTGGCCTGGTTGGCTGTTTCGGCGATGCGCCGGTCCTCTTCGGCCTGTTCTTTGGATCGGGTCAGTTCTGCTGTGCGTTGAGCAACTTCCTGCTCAAGGATACTATTTTGTTCCCGCACCAGCCATTCATTTTCCTGTGATGCTTGTAGGGCGTCAGCTTGAGCGTCTTCGCGCTCCTGCTTGAAAACATTAATCCGATCCGCCAGGGCCAATGATAAAAAAAGAATCAGCACTGTCATCCCTATGGACATACCGTGTTTGAGCAGGAGAAAATTCGAATAAACACCAAAGATGGTCAATGCCCAGAGAATGGTTAATATTGATAACAGTGTCCAGGCCAGCACATAGTAACGCGCCGCCCGATACCCCTTGCGCCAGGTTGTGAACCCCATAATAGTCAGCCAAACAAAACTGATTATTGCCAAAAGAGCTTCCTGCCGGCCCACAAGACTATATCTGGCAAAAGGAATTTGCACCAGTATCACCACCCATAAGACAAGCAAACAGGTTATAACGTTGTGCTGATAAGGAACCTGAATCTTTGTTTGCAAAAAAGTTGCGGCAAACTTCAATGCAAAAAAAATAACACCGAAAACCCCGAATAGCAACGCATAATGATTCAGCCAGAATCGATCAGGCCAGAGATACTGAGCCGCTAAACCTTGGGCACAGAGGTAATACAGAATTACCCCAAGTACAAACAGCACATAGTAAAGATATGCCTTTTCTTGCAGGAAAAACCAGATAAACAGGTTATAGCCGGCCATAATCAACATCATGCCGATAAAAAGTCCCTCTGTCAGCAATTCGGTGCGACTTTGTTCAGCGAAGATTTCCGGGTGCCAGAGCGTGAGGGGAACAGGAAGCGATGACTCCGTTTGAATACGGAGATACACGATTTGCCCGGCACCGGGTGGGAGCGGTATTTTGAACACCAAACGGTGATAGGGAATATCACGGCTGTCAAAGGGGTGGAGAATTCCGGTCAGGGTTTCCTGAAAACGATGCTCTGAGGTTGGCGAAAGACCTTGTCCATTGATACGCGGGATGTACAAACAAATGTGATGAATATTGGCATAACCGTGTTCCAGCAGCCATTCTTCGGTTTTAGCAGTTTCATTACGCATCCGGAAACGGACCCATATCGCCGAATCCGTGAAACCGAATATCGGGTTTTCTACCTGGCAGGGAACAAATTTCGCTTCATATTCCGGCGATGTGACATCGTCAATGGTCAATTCGGCGGTGGCGTCTTCCAAAATTTCCAGATACTGGCCGAGGGGATATTTGTCCCGCGCATCGGTCAATATGACAGGTTCCGAAATGTTATTGTCTTCGCTGATCTGGGCGAATGTTAACCGCGTTGACACGAAAAAAAATAGCAAAACGATCAATAAAATAGCCTTAAATCCACTGTTCATCATATTTTCCCTCATTCCAACGTTTTTCTATAATGGATTGTTGCTACAAAACGGATTTAGCCTGCTCAATAAGAGCTGGGAATTCCTCCATTTTCCTTTTCATGCCTTCGATATCATAGATTATTAAGCAACCAGCCAACCGTTCGTCGTATTCCGCGATTCGTCGCAAAAAGAGTTAATTTTGGCTACCGACATAAGCCGGGACACTTCCGCTCGTTACGAGGCTCCGCCTCGTAAC
>JAOZRC010000990.1 GCA_029940345.1 Desulfobacterales bacterium | reverse complement strand
AAAAATCACTGTTATAAACCGGGTTTTTGGCAAAACGCGGTTCATGGATAACAATACCGCTCAGGTTCCAGTTTCCCATGTAATCCAGGTAATAATCAAGTTTGGTCATGGCAACCGGCAGACGTAGGTTTTTGATGTCGGTCATCCCGGGCTGCCGGTTATCCAGCGGATTCAGAATGTCGGCCACCCGAATATTGTCTGACCGCCCCCAGACCACAATCTGACGGCCTGTTTTTATATCCGCATCCGAAGTCAGACCGGCTTGCAGCCACACTTCGGTGAGTTCTGACTCTTTTTCATAGGCATCTAATACATCGTCTGTATATTGGTCGCGGCCATTTAACGTATAGGCCGCATCATAGAAACAATGGCCACCGATTCGGGCTTTTACATCGGCAAAGGCCATATCGCCGGTTAATTCCAACGAAGTTCGCAACATGGAAAGGCCACGATAGTCGGCATCACCCGGTTTCGGCGCTTCATGGGCGATATTGACCGTTGTGATCAGGCCGACAGCACCGCTTATATCAAGCCATTCCGGCCAGTTTGAGTGCGTTGACGGGACCGATTTGAGATCGCCGTCAGCCGGTTCATCAAATCCTGACAAAACACTTTCAAGTGCATTGTCATCTTTTGCCACCGTCTTGTTTGCCGGTTCATCATCAAATCCGGAAAGAACATCTTCCAATTCACCGGCAGCGGCCGGCCAAGAAATACCAAACAGCAATACGCCAAACAGGATGCAAAGGAAGAACCGGGTAATATATTTGGCGGCGTCTGACGCCTGCGAAACTTTCACGCTATCAGATTCCCTTTTCCAACTGCCGCACTGAAAAAAAGGTTTCATCTAATTTTTGGTTAAACTTGACATTGCGCCATTTCAAGACCGTTTTATGTTCTGTCCGCTTGTTTTTGGTTGTCTTCATATAGACCTCGGTGGCTGTCCAAATTCCCTCGATCTGCTCAATTGTTTTCATCTCCTGATATTTGATGCGTTTACCCTGTTTGAGCCAATGCACGGCCCGCACGCCCATAAAAATATCCTGCCGGATAAAAAGCACGGATTTGGTGTAGCCATAGCGGTCTTCCACCGTTTGATCAGCAGGCAGCGCTTCTATCAGCCAGACCTTATGTTCCTTAATTTTCGCCTCTTTCATCAGCTTGTATTTCCACTCATCAAGCACGCGCCGCGTCATATCCGCGTAAGAAAAATCCGACCCCATAAAAGCGGATGATTTATCCGAAGTGGCGATGCGCTTGGTTTTGTGCAGTTCCGGCAGATAAAGCCACTGGTCATCATCGCGAGCGCCGTCGTAGTAGTCATACGTCAGAAAACCGGTGTCTTTCACATCGGCCGGTGATAGGAAAAACTGCATTCGTAGCGTGTCGCGCCCTTTGTCCTTTGTGAAAACTTTCATTTTGCGGATGCGCTCTTTGCCGTTTTTGTCGATCAGAATCATTTCGGTGTCCGCGGTCATGTTGTCCCCATCATCGCGCGCATCGACGTTTTCCATGATTTCGCGGGCGGTCAGGGCCTGGGACGGGCCTGCGGTTGCACCTAATAAAATAAGGCCGGCAGCCACCCAAACAATAATGTTGTGAAATTTTAATTGGTTCATAATATTCTCCTTTTGTAGGGTGGGTGCA
>JAOZRC010000356.1 GCA_029940345.1 Desulfobacterales bacterium | reverse complement strand
TCTATAGTTTTTATTTATCCTTTTATTTTTTTCCTACTTTTTGGGAATGCTCCCGATTGAACCTTCCGACATACCAGTCTGATTGGTTTGGCAGGCATGTATCAGTTTTCTTAAAACAGGCAGTGACGCCTCCGCCCGGAATGATCGCAAGCGTTTGTTGCATTACGTAACAGTAGGAGTTATACAATTCATGAGGTCGACAAACAGAAGAAAGCAACGGAACCTTCGCAATATCACGAGCCTTCATAAAGTGTCGTACGAAAAGCTTTGCGTCTTTATCTGTCCATTTCGCCTTACTATGAATCGTATTGAATAAAGGCTCCAATCGAATGGCCGCAGGGGAAAACTGATTTTGAATATATTCGACAATTTCAGCTTGGCGTGTATTTGTATCCGGAGTGATTGTCGCTCTGACATGCAAAACAGATGGTCCCTTTGAAAGGATGCGACCGGTTCGTTCAGCAATTTTGGCAGTGGGTCGTCCGTTTCGATAAGGTCTCTGCTTATTTTGAATATCCGGAGGGCCGTCATAAGACAGACCGACCAGATCAATATTTTCAGACAGCCACTGCGCATTGACAGCACTTGTTACTCCATTTGTTGCCATATAGGTGTTAACAGCCACACCATAATCTGATGCGATTTTCTCAAGGATAGGCAGATATTCCGCGATAACAGGTTGATCAAGCATGGGCTCACCGCCACCGTGAAAAACTGCTTGCATACGTTTATCGTTGCGCTGACATGATTCCGCGACCATTTTTGTCGCAACTATCATCTCATCCGGACTTAGACCCCTCTGATTTCCGTTTTCAAGGTTTGCATAGCAATAGGTGCAGGCAAGCTCACAGCCTTTATTCTGCAAAATCATCAGACACTCAGGAATGAAAGCCGTCAGTTGCTGCGTTTTGACTTGTTTGCGAATGCGTTCAGAGTGTTGACAAATCAGTTCTGCCGCCTGGATAACCGTTTTTGAAATGCCTGCATTTATCAATGTATCGTGCAGATAACCGTCAGATAAAACTATTTCGCATGCATATCGTAATTGGGCCGCCTCCTGATGAGAGACAACGAACACCTGTCCCGGCGAATACAAAATTTCAAAATCAGAACATCTTGCATGAAACAGGGACATTCCTGAAGCGGATAAAGGTATCAAATCATTGAAATTATCCTGAAACATAATTGCGATAAAAAATTTTGTCCTGATCGGTTGCCGTTACATGTAGGGTGGGCAACGTTTTTGCACTTACTTGATTTATAGATAATGATTTAGCATAGCTACGGCTTTGTTAGAGGAACCGGCCTTTGCCCACCGGTTTCATAATAAACGGTGGGCATCGCCGACAAAGATTGGTGCTAAATTCCAAGTTTGTTTTCCGGCGATGCCCACCCTACATTAGCTCAAAATCAATCCAAGTATCAGCTTGATCCTGGGCCAGAGGCAGGAGTCTGACGATTCGGGCAAAGCGACGTCCTAAAAAATGTTGTTGTGCGAAGGGTAGGTCTTGCGGCGCAAAAAAATCTGACTGTTCGTTTGTAAACGCGCAGAAACATTCGGCGGAACCGTCCGCCTTTAATTTCTCATAGGGTTTCAATGAACACTTCGCATAAAGACGCCTGCGGCCCTGAATTTGCAAATCTTTGCCGTATACCGTGCATGCATTGATGGATAAGGGCAGGTTCATGGAATCTGCGGTCTTTATGATTTCCAAGATGGCGGGCAGGCTATCCGGATTACGGAAACATTGATGACCGTCACTCATTACCGCGGGAATACGTTTTCCCTCCATCGACCAGGAATCAGTATTTTTTTCATATATTAGCTCGTGCAGGTTTAAAAACCGCACTCCCGCGGTTATCCATCTTTCAAGCATTTCAATGATGATGGGTAAATCTTCAGGGATGACCGGAATTTCAACTGTCAAAGCGGAGAACCATTCGGCGGCTATTTCAATCTTTCGTAAAACATGAGGATTTTGATAGCCCGTGGCTGCCAAATTGAACCGGATTTCATCAAGTCCGGCGTCTCTCAATTGCTTACATATTTTCGCAGTCAGTAAAAGGCCGTTTGTATAGAGCCAGAGATAGGGACGAGGCCTTGCGAGAGAGGATGCGTCAAGCCATTTCATCAGTTCAGCGAAACTTAATAAAGGTTCTCCTCCGGAAAAACTGACGCCGCGCACCCCGCAATCAACGATAAATTCGGTAAATTCACCAGGCGTGCGCACCCATGATGAATGACGTATAGCATCATCCTGATGATACGGACGGAGACAAAATTCGCACGCCAAGTTGCATTCCATTGTGATAAAGACACATTCCCAATGGCCTTGATGGCATATTTGGCATCCGGGCGATAGTTTTCCCGAGTATAACCTTGCGCCGTTATCTTCAATACAAGTGGAGTGTGCTAAACTGCAATTTTGCTCTGATATTGTGGAAAATGTACTCGGAACAGATTTACAAGAAATTCTTTTTGTACTGAAATTACGGACAGATTCCACTACTTCTTGAAGGAATTGCGGCAAATCCGCTATTTCATCATCCGAAAGTTTATTGCCAGTGTATGTAGGCATTATTTCACACACGGACACGCCGCTGTAAATTTCAGTTGCTTACGCTGAAATTTGAAAATATCTCGCGACATGCATCTATACTCAGCAAGGTCATAATTGGTGATTTTCAGAATCATAGCACTTAAGATGACGGTTTCAGGTGTCAGGACGTTTCAGCGATGTACTGAAACCTGACACCTGAAACCGTCACTGATTAAAATCCCAAATTATAGCCTACACGAGTATACTCTAACCGTTCACTCCCCCCAACGTGCAAACTAACACGGAACAGCTTCCCGCTCAACAAATTTACGCACGGCGTGATCATATAGAGCGGAAAGCCTTTCCGCTCAAAGGGGGGGGAGTGAACGGTTACCATCTACTTGTCCGTTTTGATGATTTCTCCTTTTTTAAGTGTTTTCACATGATATTTACCTTCATCCTCTTCAATAATAGAGAGTGCGTTACGGGCCATGATAATACCCATTTTAACTTCCTGTTTAATGAAAATGATCTCACCTGGCTTGACATCGACATCCACTTCGGCCCAATTTTCAGCCTTTGAATATATTTTGTGACTACCCGGCATGAGGTTAAAATAAATATATTGCTGGTTGCGCGTATATCCCATTTCTGACTCAGCTTCCTGATCATCTACAAACACATTGAAACGCACAATCCCGCCAGCGAACTCAGGTCGGACAACATAAACCAGAGCTTTACCTTCTTCAGGCAATTGGGGCAATTGATAGTTCATAATTTCGGTTCTCATCACATCCGGCGAAGGTAAAGTTGCACAGCCAGACGCAAAAGTTATCAGCAAGCCAAGCAATAGAACGGTCATCTTTTTCATTTGTAATCTCCTTTTTTAATTATTATACTCTATCATCATCCCATGACATTTTATAAGACAAAGCAATACCCTTCATTTCACCCCTAAAGTAGTTTAATTTTTCAATGGAGAACTAAACTGTAAGTTCAACACTCCTTCAAATTTTAAATTGGAAAATGAAGGACGCCCTATTCTGAGTTATTTTCAAATATGTTGATTCTGCTGTTCTTTTCTTTTTTTTCCAGACCATTTACCCGCCAAAACCACTTTCAGCATATCTTTGGTAAGTTCGCGTGTAATAAAGCATCTTTCTGCAACATGTGTGTTCAGACCTCCGGCGTCGTTGACCTTGGCAATGCAATCGCCGGCGCATTGAAACAGACAGAAGCAGTCACCACATTTTTCGCGCCGTTTCACCGCCATGTCTCGAATAGCGTTTATCCGATCTTGATCAATATTCAAAACGCCGTCTTCGGAAAAATTCCCATAATAAAATATTTCCCCAAGTGAATCTTGAGGATGCAGAACCTCGTAGCAGCATGTCAGGCCGCCATTCGGTGTGACGCCAAAGGTCGGATTGGGGTATGAACAGAAAGTTCCGTACACGCCGCCAATACGAGCGCCTGAATAGGTCAGCTCGCGTCCATATTTCGCGGCAATCTTTTTGGCTTCACGAAAACATTCAACAAATAGTGCTGCGTCAGGAGCAGAAAGATTGGCGGATGAGGCTCGGCCGCGCGTATACATCGGCTCCGCACGAATATTACCAGCCTTGGTCTTCTGGCAGATGTATTCCACACTTTCAGATAGTTTTTCCACCGAACCCTTGGTCACCGTCATACGCACTGAAAATTGCATTTTGCTTTCTTCAAAAATTTTCAGGGTAGGCAATATTCGAGTCAAAGAGGGTTCACCATTAGGGCCGCAACGATAGCGATTGTGAATATCCGGAATGCCGTCCAGAGACACGGTTGCGCTATGAATATGTTTTGAAATAAAAATTGCTTGTTGCTCGTTGTAAAAGGCGTTTGTACCCACTGACAGTTGAAACTTCAATTTCATATCAGCGCATGTTTTTTCGATATAACTGACACATTTTTTAAAGAGCGGCCAGCAGGCACCCGGATCACCGCCGTGAAAACTCAGTTTGAAAATCTGACCGAGTTTTTTGGCATTTGTAATCGTGTAGCGTAAAGCGTTTTGGGCCATCGCCCATGACATCGTAACACCTTCACCGCCGTAGCAATAACAATATAAACAACGCAATGTGCATTGATGTGTTAAAAAAATTGTCATACTGGTCGGCCGGAATTCTACAGGCCAGACAGGCTTCAAAATACGGTCAGTTGCGGCCGGGACCTTTCGAATATCTTCGAGCAGAGATAAGGTCAGGCCAATTGATTCCGCCGCCGCAACATCGCCATTAAGCGCTTTGTCAAAACGTTGTTTGTACTCGTCGTTGACTTCCAGCAGCACCCCTTGCAAAGGAGCATAAAAGATAAAACGATCACCCTCCGGTAAAAAATAGACGCCTTCACAACTTTTATCAGTGTAAGTTTGCATTATGTCGGATACCAATAGTGGCTGCCTCCTTGTCCGTCACAAGCGCAATGACCATCACAAGTACATGCAACGTGACCATCACAAGTACAAGCAACGTGAGAAGGACATCCGACAGCGTCACAAGTGCAGACCGAGTCACAAGTGCAGACCGTGTTGCACGTACAAGTGGCCCCATTGTATTCAGTCTGCACTTGTTTATCATTATCAACATCGCAAGTACATCCTGACGTGCCCTCAACATCACATGCACATGGGGTGGCTGGCTGTTTGCATTCTGATACCACTTCATCGCATACACATGCTTCAACATTCTCACAAGGACAAACCGTATGACAAGCGCAACCGATTTCACATTGGCAATGGACTTCGTCACATTGGCATCCCTCAACATCTTCGCATGGACACACTGTATTACAGACACATGCATTAGGGTCGATGCCTCCGCCACCACCTCCGCCACCGCCGCAACCGGCCATAGTGGATATTAAAACAGATCCAGCTACAATCGTCATGGAGCCTTTGATGAAGTCTCTTCGTGTTGTTTCGGTCGAATTGGCACCTTTCAGTTCCGCAATCTTGAATACTTTGGGTTCATTTGGCTCACTCATTGCTCCGTATCCTCCTTTTTTTAGGGTCTGATCTGACTTCCTCAATAATCGTCAATAATGAAGTATATAATTCGGATTGTCACGATTCTGCATTTTTGATTTTGAATCTTTCAATCTGTATAAAGTCGTTTTGATCACTAAAAAGACCATTTAAAATTGGGAACACCATATGTAATGATGAAGGTTATAATTGGTGATTTTTTATTCGGTATTCATCTATAACAAATGCTTGGAGTTTGGGGATTCGGTCATTTAAATTACAAGCAGATGTTGTTTGGACCATAAATTTTAAATTAGCTATTACTAATGAACAAGCATATATATATATACGATGGTGTGTCAATAAAAAAATATGATTCAATATATTATTATTTATGATTGAAAAATTAGTAAATCAATCAGACTACAAAATGTTTCAAATTTTGGCAT
>JAOZRC010000355.1 GCA_029940345.1 Desulfobacterales bacterium | reverse complement strand
ATGTCAACCCTCCCGGCGGCGGTGAAGGGTCCAGTTTTGAGGCAGATTTTGACCGGAAGACCGGCCTGGGTGATATCGTCCTGTGGACAGCATTCTCAAATACATATACCCCCCCCAATATCTTTGGTTTTGGTCCCACCATTATGCTTGATACTGCCACCGACGAAAGTCTTGGCACAGGCAAATGGAGTGCAGGCCCCATGGCCCTTGCCTTCCATGTTGGGGACAAGTGGATTTACGGGGTCGTGGCGCAGCACTGGTGGTCCTTCGCCGGTGATGACCATCGCAATGATGTCAACCTGACCGATATTCAATATGTCCTGCGTTACCGATTGAATCCCACAACTAATATCGGATTCGGTCCCAATATTCAGGCAAACTGGGACGCCGACAGCGACAACAGGTGGACGGTACCGATAGGGCTCGGCGGTGATACTCTGGTCAATATTGGTCCATTGCCGGTCAAGATCGGTTTGGAGGCATATTACAATGTTGTCAGGCCGGATAATTTTGGACCTGAATGGCAGATTCGTTTGATGTTTGTTCCTGTAATCGCCGCTCCAGAATGGTCGAAGAAACCGTGGTTCTAATTTCATCCTGCCAACAGGGATAGCTGACCGTCTGGAGTCGTACAGTTTGATGTTCCAGCAGGCATCCATTCCGCCCTGGAACGGCCCCTACTTCATTCCCGATGAAGGTGTTACGGATGCCCTGGACCTGGCCGGCCTGGGTGGTGTCGAAATTAGGGTTATAATACCCCACATTTCCGACTCCTGGCTGGTCTGCTATTCCGCTTACGCCTTTGCCGGTGAACTCCTTGAATCCGGCATAAAGATTTATCGTTATGAACCCGGCTTTCTCCACGCCAAGGTGACTTTGTAGATGACCGCGTGGCCGGTGTCGGCACTGTCAATATTGACAACCGTTCTTTTCGCTTGAATTTTGAAGTTACCGCCTTGGTGATTGATGAAATCTTCGTTGCCAAGGTTAAACGGATGTTTGAGACTGATTTTGACCAATTTGATAACAAAACTGGATGTGGTTCAGGATGTTTTCGCGGGGTGCCCTACCTCACCGCCCCGATCCTTGGGCTGTTTTTTCAAAACATTTAAGTTTCATCTCCCCTTCAACACCTCATTATACAAGGACAATCTGTCGGTATTACAAGTTGTATTTCCTTCGGTAATACATCAAAGCGAATATGGTTAGCTTTGTATGGCTCTCCATCAAGATTCACGGATCTGGTTTGCAGTGGCCAGGATTCCACCCATTTCGTACGGAACCGTTTAACGTATTTTCCTACGGAAGATGGATTCAGGATCTCCTGGATGACCTGACTGACATCTGTGAATGGAAATGCCAGTATGATCATAACATCTAATAAACCGTCATTAATATAAGCATCAGGTGCGAGTATCTGCCCTCCGCCTGCTTGTCTGCCGTTACAAACAGCACCCATAATCGCGGAGCCCTCCATGTCAATATCCTGTGCTGACAAGCGTCCCTGGCTATGCGTAAAAGTCATAGATTTAACAACAGCCGAGAGCGCATAAGCTCCTCCTCCGAGAAAGTTTTTTAATTGGACAGGAGTGTCAGCGGCGACTTGAGCCCCAAAGCCTCCTGAGGCGACATTGACAAAATATCTGTCGTTTGCCTGCACAATATCTATAGCCTGGGTCGCACCGTGTACAGCCAGCCGGAGCGCATCTGACGGATTGAGTGGAACTTTACAGGCTGTTGCAAAATCGTTCGCTGTGCCCAGTGGCATGATTGCTAATTCAGGGCGTTTTTCACTATCAAGTTTGGCCATACCATTAACGACTTCATTGAGCGTACCATCGCCGCCAGCTGCGACAATACGCTGAATACCATCCCGGCTGGCTTCATTTACCAATCGCTCCCCATCTCCATGCTCCCAAGTGACGCGAATCTCAATCCTCGATGATTCTTTGCGCAAGGTTGAAACAGCAGACCGAACTTCGTTCAAACCTGCTTTTTTTCCATTTAATATGATTCGTATTATCATCTGATTTTAGCAAGTATTTGGCATCCTTCATATCAGGCTCAAAGTAGTTTACACTTTTACTATATCGTCCCTACGGGACTTTTTGTGTTTGTAGCTTTCTTTCTATAGATATTGTGTCCCTAACGGGACAAAGTATAAGCCGACGCATGAAGGATGCCAAAGCCGCTTTTCGGATTGAGAAGAGAATTTATCCCCTGTTTTATTTTTGACCTGATACCAAATTAGAAATATGTCGAACAATAATCAGCCATTTACCGTCACGCTTTTCCAAAACAGAGGTTGAATGGATCAGAAATTCAAATTTTTTATCTTTCAAATAGGAAGTGAATTTCACGCTCGCCGCGATCCAGGCGACATCGTCCTTGGTTCCGACCTTGATCCAATCAATCGTGCGCGCTTCCTTATCAAAGCTTTTAAAAAATTCGATATGGGCTTTGCGGATAGCATCCGCACCGTCATACAACTCACCAGGGCCGGTGCCCATCAGGACTGCATCAGGTGCATACATTGCCATAACTGCATCTGCATCTTTCAATTTGAACGCTTCGCGGTATTGATCAAGAAACGCTCTGATTTCCGCTTTGGTTTCCGGGTTTACTTCTGCGGCAATACATGGTGCGGCAACGAAATAACAGACTAAAAATAAAGTGAACATTATTCGTAAAACAATTTTCATTTGAACCTCCTTAATCTTTGAAATATTATAGTCCCTCGAATATGTGAACTTCAGAGTGCCGAACTAGTTACGAGGCGTCTGCCTCGCAACGAGTAACCGTTCACTCCCCCCCCCTGCGTTTAAGCTAACGCGGGACAGCTTCCCACGCTACACCCTCACGCACGGTTGTGATTATGTAAAGCGGAAAGCCGTTCCGCTCAGGGGGGAGTGAACGGTTACCGCAACGAGCATAAGCATCAGACCACAAATGAAATGCGCGACTTACCACCACCGGTGATCAGTATTTTTTTGCGGCGTCAGCAATTTCTGAACGAAGTTTCGCAGATCCGGTGTTGGTAGCTTTTTGGGACACAACAATGTCAATCGGCGATACTTTGGCGCCGTAATAAGCGCCGTTCACCTTGCTATTGACTTTGACGACAGAACCATCCAGAGCCAAACCGGCAAAAGCGCCTTTCGCCCGTGTGAAAGAAACCAAATCGGTTTTCAGATTGCTGGATGCGCCACCGCCCACAGGTCCGATTGCGATAGAGGAGTCAGCGCCGAGCTTGAGGGATGATGTATAAAGTTTATCCAAAGCTTTTTGCGTTCTGACCAGGATAATCACCTGCGATTTTTCAATGCCGGCTTGCAGCCCGAAAGAGACCGAACCCACACTGTAAAAAGCAGGCTGGCTCCATTGGCCTTTTTCATTTTGAGCCAGCAAAACGCCGTGACCACCAGAACCGCCCAACACAAAACCGGCTTTTTTCATTTCCGGTACGATTAATATGGCTTTGGCTTTCTTGATATGTTTGCGAAGCCAATCCATATCCTTATCTGCCATAAAATCTTTCATGGTGATAACGGCCTGGTCCACAAGCACTTGGGCCTTGTCTGCTTTGGTCGCGTATGCCGTCGGCGCCACTGTTAACATTACTACGGCAACTATCAAACCTGCAATAACCTGTAAAGTGATACATGTTTTTAAATTTCTGATTCGCATGGTCTATTTCCCTTCAATTCATTACGTTAAAAAATTGGCATCGGACTGCGCTTGCGAATAAATGCGTCAGTCGTGCGCCATTCCTTTGTTCCTGATACTGCCACACAGTGTGACCGTTACCTTATTCCTCCTTTCTATGTTGATTAATTAAAATAACTGATTCAGACGGATTTTGCAGATCAACTTATTCACATTAAATTTTGCGTGCCAAATCGCTTTGCAGTAAGACTGATTTGCAATCAGTCGCTGTCGAAAAGGACAATTTGCAAACTGATGTATGAAGGACGCCAATAATCGTTTATCTTTTCAATTGATCCAGGCTCCCCCGCGTCCGCGTCGGTTTGCCCATCCGCCGCCGCCTCCGTCAATCCAACTGCCGCCGCGCACACCGCCGCGACGATTGACCCAGGCGGCCTGAGCTTCCTTGCTGGAAATCACTAGCGCGCTTCCGACAATGGCGCTGCTGATAACAACTTTGGACCATTTTTTTAAGCCGACAAAAAATTCTCTGCGGTTGAGCAATTCATTTTCATCAATACTGTTTTCAGCACTCATTACATATTCTCCTTTGCTGTGTAAGGTGGGTAACGTTTTAAAAAAATGTAGGGTGCGTTACGCTTCGCTAACGCACCCTACTAAACCTATGATTGTCAATACATCTCCATAGCATTTTTATTCAAAGTTATTAATTAAGGTCTGAAATTGATCCGATTCTTTAAGAATTTTAGTTGCGGCCTTTCTCAGTCGAAAGTAGTTGTAATCGGAATAGAATTAAATGACTATTTTTAGGCATCCTTCATATTGCTCCAAAAGTAGTTTACACTTTTAGAAGGAGTGCTAAACCGAAGGTTTGGCGTATTCAGCGCAGAATGTACGCAAACTGCCAAACCTTTGGTTCAGCACTCCGCCAAATTGTAAACCGGAAAATGAAGGATGCCTATTTTTACTCTGATACTACCGGAAAACTTTTGGTCTGGTGCTTATAACAGTTTGATCTGCTTTTTCTAAAAACTAAACCCAAGTCCGAGGACGGGACCGCTTATGGTAACGCCGTATCTGAACAGATCGTTTCCACTTCCCGTTATGTAATCGACCCCGGTGGCACGATAGCCTCCCCAAACGCTCATCATGGGAGTAAATTTCCAATATAATCGCGACCACGATGGCAGCTATCACCTGCACATCTTTTAAAACCATGTACTGAAAAATCATATCCAGAGTTGTGGCAAGAATAAACACCTTGCCAATTGATTTCCATGCGTCTTTCAGCAACAATCGGTGATGCTCTTTGTTGACTAAAACGGCATAAAAATAAGGCAGGCTGTTACCAGGATAGCCTTTCAGCGCCATCCAGGGGGATTGTTCGCCTCAATGATCCCCCTGGATGGTTTTGTTGTTGTCGTATTTTTCAGATGTTTTCGTGAATCGGCCTATGCTCTATCACTAGAAATGAAGTTTAACACCGACATTACCCGTAAAACCGCTGACATCAATATCGTCACCCAAATTCGTATCTATTTCGGCGAAACGATAAAGCGCCTCAGCGAATAATATGACAATAGAATCGCCAATTTTCCAATCAAGTCCGAAACCGACATAGCCGCCTAAACTGGAATCCAAATCAACCCGATCAGAATCAACATAAACATAAGACAAACCGCCGAGCAAGTACGGATCAACAGTTCCATTCGGCAAAAAGTGCCCTTGCAACCCTAAATCAAGCGGCAAAATTGTAATGTCATGGTGTGGCGTCATCTCAATCTTTTCAAAGAAATAAGCCCTGCCATCCAGCCGCACATGTTCGGTAAAAAGCGGTATGGCCAACCCAACGCCGCCGCCCCATACCCCGTCAAGATCAGCGTGATCCCAATAACTTCCAAAGCCGTACAGATCAACTGCCAACGCATTTGAGCTGCCTGAAAATACGAACAACATTAAAACTACCAATAATAACCTGACTCTTTTCATCACTCTTTCCTCCTTAATTAAAAATTTGTGTTTGATGTTAGGGAATTTTAAATAAATAAACTACTCGCTATGCGTAATGTTGTAGGGTGGATGGAGTGTAACGGAACCCACCGTATTTCCGTAAATTGTGGGTTCCGTTACACTCCACCCACCCTACATTTTGGGTAGTTTGTTTTTTGGGAAATTCCTTAAAAGGGTTGAACCTGATTTATAAACATCTTAATGGCTTCAGGAATTCAACCCCAAAAATACAATTGCCTTTACGCTTTCTTACATGATTTTTCATCCAGATTCTCCACTGACAGAATTGCAATGCGGAGATCGTAAAGCGCCTTCA
>JAOZRC010000989.1 GCA_029940345.1 Desulfobacterales bacterium | reverse complement strand
AGCGCGGGAAGCTGTCCCGCGTTAGTTTGAACGTAGGGGGGAGTGAACGGTTACCCTCATATGCCATGGTTTAGGCAACATAGGTCATAGCTGCCCGAGTGTCTTCACGGATTAGTCTCGGATATGCATCAAGCAAATCATTTTCCCCGATTCCCTCGCCTAATTTCCTTAAAATCAGTTCGACAGGAATTCTCGTGCCATTGATTACAGGTTTGCATAACATCACTTCAGGATTAATGCCTATATGTTTGAGTTTTCGATTAATTTTTCTTGACATTATTTTTATGATGTTTTAGGAAAATAAAATTAGTCGGCATCATTCATTTTCAGTTTACACTTTTCCAATATGATCGCTTTTCAAAATGTAGGGTGCTCAAAATTTTTCGACCTGTGCAATTGAAATCAAATATTCCTCTTTAGCTCCGTAGGAGCGGCATATTTGTAGAATCATCAGATTAATATGCAGTCAGAGTCCCATCGGGACGGCATATTTGTAATGTAATTGTGCATATTCAGTTATGCTGAAACAAATATGCCGTCCCGATGGGACTCTGACCGAATCGGAACAGAATTTTACTACCAATATACCGCTCCTACGGAGCTTTTAATGAATACTATACTCGCGAAGGCCATAATTGGTGATTTTATAATTGATCAATACCTTAATTCATAGGCGTAAGACATATTTCAAAATCACCAATTATGACCGTGCCAAGTATATATTTCAACCGCACAGGTTGAAATTTTTCATGCGATATTTTTGGTTCCAGCGCAAAACTGTGTAGGAAAAATTTTGCGCACCATTTAGCACATGAAAAAAGTGTTAACTACTTTTAGCCTGATATGAAGAATGCCAATTATAGTGGTGGTCACATGAATTGATTCTTAAAGTACCTATATTATATAGATATGGTATCAAGTCATTTGACCGGGTCTATAGTCTTTTAAAAATGGCATCTATAAAAATTATGTTGAGGTTGAAATGAAAATCACATACGCCAAAGAACTCCCGTTTATTGTTTGCGGTCTTTCTTTTCTTCAACCAGCCTTGACTGTGATTCAGTATCAGAATATATGCATGATTGCAACGGCCTTAATACCAGGCGGAAAAATGTGCCTGACAAAAATCAGTTGTATGTTGCTGAAGGAAAAGTGTGTCAGTACTTTATCACATTTTTTATCAGACGCCAAAATTTCCACATCTGAGATGCAAAATCTTTATATCCTTAACACACTGAAAACATATAAGATTACTAATTGCTAATTTATAATAGACGACACGATGTGGCATCATTCTAATTTTTGCAAATGGATTCACGGAGCCTTTATTCTGTTCGATCATGCCCTTGGAACCAATGTTAAAGCGACTGGCATCGTAGTGCTTTATTATAGCGACGGCGCATTGATAAAATTTGGTTCATCCGGTTTAAGCGTACTTTTCTGTATTCAGAAATTTAGGGCGTTCAATTTTATGAGTACTTTTGTAAGTCTTATAAATCAAAAAAGATAGAATATGGAAAACATGCTTATCCGACTAAAGCGTATTTTGCCTCATGAATCAGGCATCCTTCAAAATAGTCTGAAAGCAGTTTAAGGTTTTTCTATTTCGTCCCTACGGGACTTGTCATATTAGCAGGCTTTCTTTCTATAG
>JAOZRC010000354.1 GCA_029940345.1 Desulfobacterales bacterium | reverse complement strand
AACAATCGTAATCAGACAAATCCGGAAAACAATTCAGCCGCAAGCGTCCGTACCAAGCCCCCTCTCATTTTGGCTCCGGCCGGAAATCGTGATTCGTTTTTGGCAGCACTGGCTGCCGGAGCCGATGCGGTGTATTGTGGGTTGAAGGACTTTTCGGCCCGTATGGCGGCCGTTAATTTCACAATTGCCGAATTGGCGCAGTTAACGCGCCTGGCTCACAAACAGGGTCGTAAAGTATATATCGCCTTTAACGCGTTGCTCACACCCAAAGATATGCAACGGTCGGCTGAACTCATTGATCAATTAACGCATGACGTGCAACCCGATGCGCTGATTTTTCAGGACTTAGCTATCATCGAACTGGCGCGCCAGACCGGGTTTAAAGGCGAACTGCATCTTTCCACCTTGGCGAATGTGTCATTTTCCGCGGCGCTGCAACTGATTAAAAATGATTTGGGCGTCGACCGGGTGGTCCTTCCCAGGGAACTTACAATTGACGAGATCAAGACAGTTGCGCGCATTTGTCCTCCCGGCCTGTCGCTTGAAGTATTTATTCACGGGGCCTTGTGTTATGCCGTTTCCGGGAGATGTTATTGGAGCAGTTACCTGGGCGGTAAAAGCGGTCTGAAAGGGCGTTGTGTTCAACCTTGCCGCCGGCTATATACGCAAAAAAAACTGACCGGTCGTTTTTTTGCCTGTACGGATTTCAGTCTGGATGTATTGTGCCGCTTACTTTTGCAAATTCCCCAAGTGAACACCTGGAAAATCGAAGGCCGCAAAAAAGGCCCCCATTATGTGTATTATACGGTTCTGGCCTATCGGATGTTAAGAGATAACAGCGGTGACTCCCAATCGAAAAAAGCCGCCCTGGGATTGTTGGATATGGCGTTGGGCCGTTCCGGCACACACTATCATTTCTTGCCTCAACACCGGCATTCGCCTATTCCGGTTACCGGCCAAACCGGTTCAGGCTTGCTTTTAGGGCGGGTCCGCAAAAGTGGTTCCGGGCTTTATTTCAGACCTGCCGTCGAACTTTTACCAAACGATTTATTGCGCTTCGGTTATGAGGATGAACGCGGGCACGGCCGCATGCGCGTTAAAAAGTATGTGCCGCGCAAGGGAAGGTTAGATATCAAAACCGCATCTGGTGCCAGCCCTTCGCCCGGCGCGCCTGTTTTTCTGACTGATCGTCGGGAAAAAGCCCTGGATCAGAAGATATCCCAAATGCAAGCGGCGCTCAACCCGTTGCCCGCCCTTCATACTAGCGCTTCATCGTTTCAATTTGCGCAACCGGAAATCCGGCGCACCAATCATATCACCAAGCGCAGCACAAGTTTTGAAATGAATGTCTATCGCCGTCCTGATGGACAACATCCAGCTAAAAATCGTGGTATATGGCTTTCCGCTAATCTGAAAAAGCAGGTAAAAGGTCTTTCGGCAGTTTCCACATGGTGGTGGCTACCGCCGGTAATCTGGCCGAGTGATGAGAATGAAATCCGCTCTTTGGCAGCGCTTATTATCTCCCGGGGCGGGCGCAATTTTGTATTAAACGCGCCCTGGCAGATAGGGCTTTTCAAATCGGCGCGTGGTTTGAATTTATGGGCCGGGCCGTTTAACAATATTGCCAATACACTGGCATTACAAACATTGGCGCATTTAGGCTTCCAGGGAGCAATCATCAGTCCCGAACTTGGCAAAGATCACTATTTGGCCTTACCGCTGCAAAGTCCGCTACCTCTCGGAATTGTCTTAACCGGAAACTGGCCATTATGCATTTCCCGGATTATTGCGCCAGGGTTTAAAATCGGACAGCCGTTTACCAGTCCGAAAGGTGAACGCGCCTGGGTGAAAACCCACCAAGGTATGTTCTGGATGTATCCTGCCTGGGAGCTGAATCTGCGCCAACATAAAGATGCGCTTACGAAAGCGGGGTACAGCGTGTTTGTCAATTTGATAGAACCGTTGCCCAAGGGCGTCAGCCTGAAAAAAAGACCCGGATTATGGAATTGGAAGATTGATCTGCATTGATGTTTTCGAGTTTATAGTTATATTATATTCAAATTCAATGGTCATTATGGAGGATTTAGATTTAGCCATAATTTTTGAATGGGATAGGTTATATCTATGAATTGATTGTCTCGCATCATCGCACCGCCGCGTGCGGGTTTTACTTTAAATAGAAAAGAGAGAAAATAAATGTTTGATCCGATCTTCTTTTTAAGAATCCCGGCAATCCTGCTGGCACTGACAATTCACGAACTGGCGCATGCCTATGTTGCGCTATTCCTGGGCGATCGTACGGCGCAAATGGAGGGGCGTATAACACTGAATCCGATGTCGCATCTGGATGTTTTCGGAACGTTGATGCTGCTTTTCGGTCCTTTTGGGTGGGCTAAACCGGTCCCGGTCAATCCGGTCAATTTTTCAAATCCCCAAAAGGATATGGCTATTGTCGCCGCCGCCGGCCCCTTGGCAAATATCGTCTTGGCCGCGCTGGCCGGATTGTTTTTCCGTTTCGGACTGGCCAATATGAGTCAGTCGTTTGCCAACTTCCTGTACATATTATTTCAAATTAATATCGGGCTGGCGGTGTTTAACCTTCTTCCGATCTATCCGCTGGATGGTTCGCGTGTTCTGATCGCTTTTCTGAGCCGTCAGCAAACCGACCGCTATTTGCAGGCAATGACAGTTGTGCCTCAAATATTCCTGGGCATGATTGTTATCGGATGGATTCTCAACATTCCCATTTTAGGCTATATTTTAAGCCCGATTTTTACACCGGTGTTTAAGTTCGCGCGTACAGTGTTTATTGGCAGTTAATTTGACGCGCATTACTATTGACAAACCGGATGACTTCACGTTTCAATAGTTAAAAATCTGAATATTCATCAATTATGCAGGTCGGCGTTATCCGAATAGTTAAAAAACCGTGGAAACGTTTATCTTAATTATTCCACGATTTCAAATTGCAATGTTTCAGCTTCAAGGTCAATTTTGACAACCCCGCCTTTGACAAGCTTGCCGAACAAAATTTCATCGGCGAGCTTATCTTTAATTTCAGTTTGAAGCACACGCGCTAACGGACGGGCTCCGTAACGCGGATCGTGGCCTTTTTCCGCCAGCCATGAACGGACGGCCGGTGTGACAGAGAGGGACACTTTTTTCGAGGCCAGTTGAGTGTTGAGCTCGATGATAAATTTATCCACGACTTTTTCCATTATTTCAACATTCAAGGCCTGAAACGTAATAATCGCATCCAGTCGATTCCTGAATTCGGGGTTGAAAAATTTTTCGATCGCTTTTTTACCCTTACCCTCGGTGTCATCCAGAACATCGCCAAAGCCGATGGTCTGAACGCCCATTTCACGCGTTCCGGCATTGGATGTCATAATGATGATGGTATTGCGGAAATCGGCCTTTTTACCACTGTTATCTGTTAAAGTGGCATGGTCAAAAACTTGTAGCAGGATGTTAAAAATATCAGGATGCGCTTTTTCAATTTCATCTAGGAGCAGAACGCTATAGGGATGTTTGCGGATGCCATCGGTTAAAAGGCCGCCCTGTTCAAACCCGATATATCCCGGCGGGGCTCCGATAAGGCGAGCGACCGCATGCTTTTCCATATACTCGCTCATGTCGAAACGCAGGAATTGCACACCCAGAACAGCGGCCAATTGCCGTGTGACTTCGGTTTTGCCGACACCGGTGGGACCGGCAAATAAAAAAGAGCCCACAGGCCGTTCCGGTATTCCCAAACCGGCGCGACCGCGTTTGATTGCGGTTGCCAGGGACGCAATCGCGGAATCTTGCCCAAAGACCACGTCTTTAAGGCGCGTTTCCAAATGTTCCAACTGGTCGCGGTCGGACACGGATACACTCACCGCCGGAATTTTGGCGATGCGGGATACTATGGTTTCAATGTCGGAGGCGTGAATTTTTTTACGCCGTGAAGAACCTTTCAGCCTTAAATACGCGCCGGTTTCGTCGATCACATCAATAGCTTTATCTGGAAGATAGCGGTCATTAATATGTTTGGCGGACAGTTCGGCGGCTGCCTTTAACGCCTTATCCGTGTAGACCAGTCCGTGATGTTCTTCATAGACTTTTTTTAGTCCTTTTAATATCTTAACAGTTTCGGCAACGGAAGGCTCGGCAATCTCTATTTTTTCAAACCGTCGGGACAGGGCGCGGTCCTTTTCAAAATGGCCTTTGTACTCCTCATAGGTCGTCGAGCCGACACACCGCAACTCACCTGTGGCCAAAGCGGGTTTTAATATATTGGAGGCGTCCATAGTGCCGCTGCTGGTCGCGCCGGCACCCACGATCGTATGGATTTCATCAATAAACAAGATCGACTTGGGCATCTTTTTCAACGCCGCCAAAACACTTTTTAGCCGTTGCTCAAAATCTCCCCGAAATTTAGTGCCGGCCAGCAGGGCGCCGAGATCAAGCGAAAAAATATGAATGCCTTCAAGCAGATCGGGGATGTCACCGTTATGAATTTTAATCGCCAAGCCTTCCGCCATCGCTGTTTTGCCAACCCCCGGATCGCCGACAAACACCGGGTTGTTTTTACGCCGGCGACATAACACCTGGATAGTGCGGTCCAATTCCGGTATCCTGCCTATTAATGGGTCTAATTTCCCTTGAGATGCCCTTTGAACCAAATCAACAGTAAAGACTTTTAGCGGATTAACGCGTTTTTTCCTGGTTTTTTTCGTTTTGGAAGACGTCTTCGGCTGGCCTTCTTTCAAATGGGTGTCAGGTGTATCATGCGAAATATAGCTTAAAACATCAAGACGCGTCACACCGGCTTCATTGAGGAAAAAAGCGGCATGCGAATCTTTTTCCAAAAAAATGGAGGCCAGAATATCTTCGACTTCGGCTTCCTCTTTTTCGGCGCTGCGTACATGATTTACCGCACGTTGGATCACTCTTTGAAATCCGATGGTCTGGTGAAGAACATAATTATTATCCTCGGGGGAGATATGCTCAATCTTCTGATCGAAAAAAAAGCCGAGCGCATACATGATCGAATCAATATTACCACCACACGCTTCGATAATTTCAACCCCGCGCTTATCTTTAAGAATCGCATATAAAACGTGTTCGACACAAACGTATTCATGACGCTTTTTTTTCGCCAGTTTGACCGCATTCCCGAGTGTTGCGCTTAACTTCCTGCTTATCATCATTTCACCCTTTTAAACGTCTATACCATGTTGGTCGCGACCCATATACTGACGAACCGCAGTTCGTTACCATTTAATTCACGTTCTTTATTCTTCTTCCATGGAGCATCGCAACGGATAACCTCTCTCCCTTGCCAACAGGTGAACACTATTGACTTTGGTTGAGGCGATGTCATACGTGTAAACACCGCAAACCCCCACTCCTTTTTTATGCACGTTAAGCATAATCGTGGCTGCCCGCTCTTCGGATTTGTGAAACACAAACTTTAAAATTTCAACAACGAACTCCATGGTTGTATAATCATCATTGTGAATCAGGACTTTGTACATTGAAGGCTCGCGCGTTTTTTCACGCGATTGGGTTATCACCCCGTCTTCAATATCCGTTCGACTAACGCCCATAAACGCTTTCTCCGTAATTCTACTTCTACTGAACCATCTTTGTTTTATTTAAATAGCCGAATCTTGGCATCCTTCATAATCGCCTGAAAGTAGTTTACACTTTTTTTATTTCGTCCCTACGGGACTTGTTGCAACGGTAAGCCTTTTTTCTATAGATATTATGTCCCTAACGGGTCAAAGTGTAAACTGATTAATGAAGGATGCCCGAATCTTCTTCAAATTTGCGGGTGCGCCATCGAAAAACCGAAATAATATCGGCATCCTTTATTTTGGCCGAAAAGCGGTTTACAATTTTAGACAGAGTGCCAAACTTACAGTTTGGCGTTTGATAAACGGCTGTACTGTTTCACTGCTAATACCATTTGCGTTAAATAATCGCCCATTAAAAAATAGCAACCTGTGCGGTT
>JAOZRC010000353.1 GCA_029940345.1 Desulfobacterales bacterium | reverse complement strand
ACCTTCGGTTCAGCACTCCTTTAAAGTGTTAAGCGGAAAATGAAGGATGCCGAATAATCGTTTATTAATGTGATCATATAAGCACAAACAGCAGGAATATATCTGACAATGAAAAAAAAGAGATCTGCTCGCCTGGGGCGCAACGCCCCCTGTCCTTGTGGCAGCGGGCTCAAATATAAAAAATGCTGCTTAGGTAAAAAAGAGCCTGTAAGCAATGTCTCCCGTAAAAAATATGCTAAGAAGCATAACATACGATTGAAAACAAAAGCGGACATCCAAGCCATTCGCATCGCCGGAAAACTTGCATTGAAAACGCTTGACCTGGTGGAAGCCCATATTCGTCCGGGCATAACCACGGATTCAATTAACACGCTGGCT
The DNA here is from genome assembly GCA_029940345.1 of Desulfobacterales bacterium. Taxonomy (GTDB): domain Bacteria; phylum Desulfobacterota; class Desulfobacteria; order Desulfobacterales; family JAUCGF01; genus JAUCGF01. The sequence goes on along the minus strand of JAOZRC010000353.1, from coordinate 5,634 downwards.
CACGATTTTACCATCCAAAACGGTGCAACGCCGGCACCGCTCAATTACAAAGGTTTTCCCAAGAGCGTATGTGTTTCCGTAAATGACGTCATCTGTCATGGAATCCCCGGCCCACGCATTCTGAAAGATGGTGATATTGTCAATGTTGATGTCACGCCTATTTTAAATGGCTACTATGCGGATGTCAACAAAACTTTCTTTGTCGGCAACCCGAAACCCGAAGCCCAGAAGATTGTGCGTGTCTCGCGTGAGTGCTTAAAAACCGGTATTGCAATGGTGCGGCCGGGTGCTACGCTGGGTGATATCGGTTGGGCCATTCAACGCCATGCGCATAAAAACGGATGTTCGGTGGTTGAAGAGTTTGTCGGCCATGGCGTGGGATTTGCCTTTCATGAACCGCCCCAAGTGCTGCATTACGGCCGCCGAAATGAAGGTCTGACGCTTGTTCCGGGTATGGTTTTTACCATTGAACCGATGATCAATCTGGGGAAAAAAAATCTTCATGTGTCAGATGATGGCTGGACTGCTATTACGGATGATCATTTTCTTTCAGCTCAATTTGAACAGACGATCCTGGTGACGGACGCTGGGTATGAGAGTCTGACACCTTTTAAACTATAAGTTCGAAGTTCTGGCAGCCCAAATTCGAGCAGCACTATTGGCTCGTTTTAGAAGTACGTCCGGATTCAGTAAGATATGAAAACCGAATTTTTAGCCAAAGCAAAAGAAAATCTTACCGCCGCACAGGTCTGTTTCGACAAAAGGAGTGCTAGAACTTACAGTTTAGCATTTTTTGTTCATTCTGCGCTGTCTGTGCGACTGCAAGTTCAGCACTTTTTGGAAAAGTGTAAACTGCTTTCAGGGCAAAATGAAGGATACCCAAATATCAATGAAATTTTGCGTATGCACATTGAGCGGCATAAACGCTCACAGTGTTAATCCCGGCAATCCGAAGGCACACTGCCTGGCCTAAGAATGCCTAAAACCAGAAAGTTGAAACTTTTATGAAAAATATTCTCGTTACAGGCGGATGCGGATTTATCGGCGTTAACTTTATCCGTTACCTGCTTGCCGATCCTGATTTTAAAGGACGAATCATCAATGCAGACAACCTGACCTACGCCGGTAACCCTGAAAGCCTCGAAAATATCGCCGAGCGGTATCCGCAACGCTATTACTTTGAAAAGGCGGATATATGTGATCAGAAACAGATAGGCGCTATATTTGAAAAATATCATATTGACGCCATCGCTCATTTTGCGGCTGAGTCCCATGTTGATCGCTCGATTGTGGGGCCCGATGCCTTTATCCGCACCAATATTAACGGAACATTCAACCTGCTTGAACAGACCCGGAGGTATCAAGAACAGATCGTTCTTTTCCACCATGTCAGCACTGATGAGGTTTACGGTTCACTGGGTGATGACGGCTTTTTCACGGAAACTACGCCTTACGATCCGAGCAGCCCCTATTCCGCCTCCAAAGCGGCCTCCGATCATTTGGTGAATGCGTATCACCGAACCTACGGAATCCCGATAACCATTTCCAACTGTTCCAATAATTACGGCCCCTTTCAATTCCCGGAAAAACTAATCCCCTTAATGATCCTGAATGCCCTTGAAGGCAAACCGCTTCCCGTTTATGGTGATGGTAAAAATGTCCGCGACTGGCTATATGTGACGGATCACTGCCGAGCGCTATGGACAATTATGCAAAAGGGCCAACGCGGCGAAACTTACAATGTCGGCGGACGGTGTGAAATGCGTAATATCGATCTCGTTGAGATGATTTGTGATCTTCTGGACCGGATGGCACCTGACAGTTTGCATAAACCTCACCGCAATCTGATTACTTTTGTCAAGGACAGGCCTGGTCACGACCAAAGATACGCAATTGATTTTAGTAAATTGGAGCATGACCTCGGTTGGTCGCCTGAAGAATCTTATGAAACTGGGATAGAAAAAACGATTCACTGGTATCTGGAAAACACAAAGTGGGTGAATCGAATCAAAAGCGGAGCGTATCTGTCCTGGATTGAAACGCATTATGCTGATAACGCATCTTGATTTTAAGCTGATTACTTTTATTGAATAACTTCGACCTGCGCGATTGCTATGGAAAAGGGACGAAATAACTTCCCCATTTTCAGAAGAGGAGTGCAAACTTCAGTTTGCCTCGCTAACAACGCAAGCTGAAGCTTGCACTCCTAATGGGGAAGTTATTTCGTCCCCGATCCTATCAAATGTAGGGTGGGCAATATTCTTTCGCTCACCTCATTTATACCTGATACAAAGGCATAGTTCCGGAAATTGTTTAGAGCAATTAACTTTGCCCACCGGTTTTTAGTAACGTGGTGGGCATCGCCGACAAAGATAAGTGCCGCATACAAGATCAGTTTCCGGCGATACCCACCCTACCGATAATTGTAACCGTACAGGTCAAATAATTTTACCTTTTAAACTTTGCACTCAAGCAAAGGAGCAAACATGAAAATTCTTGTAACCGGTTCTGAAGGCCAGCTTGGTTGGGAACTTTTAAAACAGGGGAACAAACTCGGCTTCGAGATGTTTCCCGCCGATCTCCCCGAACTGGATATTACCCGTTCTGATCAGGTCTGTCAGTTGCTGCAACGCTGTAAACCGTCACTGCTGATCAATGCCGCCGCTTATACCAACGTTGACAAGGCCGAAACGGATAAAGCACTCGCGTTCGCTGTAAATCGTGACGGACCGGCTGTGCTTGCGCGGCAATGCCACATCGAAAAAATTCCGCTTATTCATGTATCCACTGATTTTGTTTTTGACGGTCTGAAAAAGCTGCCTTACCTTGAAAGCGATCCTGTTGCGCCTATGGGAGTTTATGGCCAGAGCAAAGCCGCCGGCGAGGATGAAGTGCGTTCGCAACTAGAAGCTCATATCATTGTTCGAACGGCATGGCTCTACAGTGTAAATGGACATAATTTTGTGAAAACCATGCTCAGGCTCGCTAAGGAAAAGGAAACGATTCGCGTCGTTGATGATCAATACGGTTGTCCGACTGACGCATTCGATTTGGCCGGGGCCTTATTAAACATTGCCAGCCGCATCCGTGATGATACTGAAATCACTTTCGGCACTTACCATTTCTGCGGCAAAGGTGTTGCTACGTGGTTCGATTTTACAAAAGAAATTGTCATAATTGCCGAATCTTATGGACCTGTTAAAACTGCGCATGTCACACCTGTCACTACGGCTGAATACCCCACCGATGCTGTGAGACCGCCCTATTCCGTACTTGATTGCGGCCTCATTGAAAAGCGGTTTGGAATCATTCCCAAGCCTTGGCGGGAAAGCCTGAAAATAACCATTGATCGAATTTTTTCGAAGCATCAACACTGATAGTTCCCTAAATAGTTCTTGATAAAAATAGAACTTATCAGTAAAAGTCGTTGCAGAAAGTCGAATATTTCCTTTAGTAATTTTCGTCAAAGTGTAAACTGACAAATGAAGGATGCTTGGAATTTGTGTTTTGAAATTTAAAATTTGGTAATAACTGACCGAGCTGCGTTCCTCAATCCTTCCGACGGACAAATCAACGGTCGCAAATCACACCCAATCGGATATTGACAGGAGTAATATTCGTTTGCATAATACGAATATGAATGACTTAAAAAGAAATTTAGAAACCAAAATCAACGACCTGCTCCATTTTTTTCCGGTAGTGATCATATCGGGAGTTCGGCAATGCGGCAAAACAACCTTGGCAAAAATGATAAGGCCCGAATGGCACTATTTCGATCTTGAGCGTAACAGGGATTTTGATTTCATTACCGGTGATTTTGAATTTTTCATAAAAGAGCATCCCCATTCGGTTATAATTGATGAGGCACAGAGGTTTCCCGAACTTTTCCAGGAGTTGCGCGGTGTCATCGACAGGAAAAGGCAACGCAAGAATCGCTTTTTGTTAACCGGATCAAGTTCCCTGGAATTGATTAAAAACGTATCCGAAAGTCTGGCAGGACGCGTCGGACTGGTGGAACTCGGGACATTCAAGGCAAATGAGATCCATGCAGCGGATTTTCCCGATTTTTATCAAATACTTACCGAAAAGCTCGACGATTCCTCAATCGACCGGATCAAGGGGCTTGACCCCGTGGTTGATCATCATCAATTGATGAATACCTTACTGAAAGGGGGCTATCCTGAACCAGTGCTTGATGGAAACAGGAAATTTTTTGACGCCTGGATGGAAAATTATTTTCTGACATACATCCAAAGAGACATTCGAACGTTGTTTCCCCGGCTGGATATCGTCAAGTACAGGCGTTTCATATCCATGCTGGCATCGCTTAGCGGAACCATCATCAATCGCTCCCAGGTGAGAAGGTCATTGGATATTTCGGAAAAAGCGATACGTGATTACCTGGAAATCGCCCAAGGCAGTTATATATGGAGAAATCTGCCAAGCTATGAAAAGGCGTCCGGCAAATCGGTTGTTAAAATGCCCAAGGGCAGTTTTCGGGATTGCGGGCTGTCCAACTTTATCCAGGGAATAAGCGACCGGGAGCAATTGATTCGCCATCCCTATATCGGCGCCGGATTCGAGGCGTTTATTACCGAGGAGATCATCAAAGGAATTCAAGCTGCATCTATCGTAAACTGGAATTATTATTATTTTCGTACAAGAAGTGGCGCCGAAATCGACCTGATTCTCGAAGGGCCTTTTGGGATTCTGCCCATTGAGATAAAATTCGGAAACAGGGTAAATCAACGCCGGATACAGGCGCTGAAAAATTTTGTTAGCCAAAATGACCTTCCGCTGGGAATTGTAGTGAATAACAGTGACCGGGTCGAAGCAGTTGCGGACCGGATTATTCAACTGCCTGCGACATTTATTTGAGCGCTTAATTAAATTTCTGCCCAAACGTTTTCGACCTGTGCAATAGCAATAATGTAGGGTGGGCAAACGTTTTAGCATTTATCCGGTTTATAGATGATGATTGGGCTAAACTACTTATTTCGTTAAAGGAAGCGGCCTTTGCCCACCGTTTGTAGAAATATGGTGGGTTACGTTACACTCCACCCACCCTACATTTTGGGTATAGTATTTTTGTGGAAATCCCTCATTTGAATTTAACCTTATGAAGAAAAAAATCATGGCATTTAGTTTTATGGAAGGCAATGAGGCAATCGGCAGGGCGGCATATGAAGCCGGATGCCGATTTTTTGCTGGTTATCCCATCACACCCGCCACAACTGTTTTTAACACCATGTTAAAACTGTTGCCGCCCAATGGTGGCGTCTGTATGCAAGGCGAAGATGAAATAGCGTCCATCGGCTTTTGTCTGGGCGCCTCCATGGCTGGCATGAAAGTGATGACAGCCACATCGGGTCCGGGGCTCAGTTTATATAGTGAACAAATTTCCTTTGCCATTGGCAGCGAAATTCCGATTGTGATTGTCAATGTTCAACGACTGGGTCCTTCTACGGGGTCGGCGACCAAAGGGGCGGATGGTGATATTCAATTTATGCGCTGGGGCAATAGCGGCGGTCTGCCTGTGATTGTGCTGGCACCAGCGGATATAAAAGATTGTTATATACTGACCATGCACGCCTTTAACCTGGCCGAAGAATTTCGATGTCCGGTGTTTATTGC
>JAOZRC010000352.1 GCA_029940345.1 Desulfobacterales bacterium | reverse complement strand
AAATAAAATAAAGACCCGTTTTCATTGGAAACGGGTCTTTCTTGTTTCAATGCGATTGGGCCAACAGATCGTAAATTCATTACCAATCGCGACCAATCGTGAAATGACTGAAAGGAGCGCATAAAATGTCGGAGAAATATGATGCCATTATCATTGGTGCCGGAATCATCGGATGCTGCACTGCCTTTGAACTTGCCCAAAAAGGATACCGAACGTTAAACGTTGACAAATTGCCGGCCGCGGGATACGGCTCGACTTCCAATTCATGCGCTGTTATTCGGCTGCATTATTCTACTTCGGACGGCGTCGCTATCGCCCGTGAAAGCTATTTTTACTGGCTTGATTGGGAAAAATACCTTGGCGTCACCGATCCGTCCGGGATGGCGCGCTATATAAATTACGGTTGTTTGGTTATCAAGACGGCCAAAAACAAATTTTTAAAGAATGTCATGAACAGTATGGATGATCTGGGCGTTGCCTACGAAGAATTGGATTCATCCGTAATAAAGAAAAAATATCCGTTTCTTGACATTCGCAAATATCATCCGCCCAAACGACCCGATGATCCTGAGTTTGGGCATCCTACCGGCGATGCGATTGTCGGCGCTATCTTTGTTCCGGAATCAGGGTTTATCAGCGATCCGCAATTGTCGACCCATAATGTTCAGACAGCCGCTGAAACGCATGGCGCCCAATTTCTGTTTAACGCCCAAGTGACCGCTATTCGTAAAAAGAAAGGGCGTGTATGCGGTATTACGCTCAAAAACGGGCGTACGATTGATGCGCCCATTATAATTAATGTTGCCGGGCCGCATTCGTTTATTATCAATCGCCTGGCAGGGGTTGAACAAGGCATGAACATTAAAACCAGGGCGTTGCGCCAGGAGGTCGCCCATGTGCCTGCGCCCGAGGGTTGGAATTACGAAACCGATGGAACATTGATTTCGGATGGCGATATTGGCTGCTACTCCCGTCCGGAAGTTGGCAACCATATTCTTATCGGCTCTGAAGAACCGGATTGCGACACGTTGGATTGGGTGGATGATCCGGATAATTATGACCTGACCCTATCGGACCGTTGGAGCGCCCAGGTGATGCGAGAGGCGCAACGCATTCGCAATCTGCCGATCCCCAACCAAAAGCAGGGTCTTGTAGATCTGTACGATGTGACCGATGATTGGATTCCTATATACGACAAATCGGATCTGCCCGGATTCTATATGGCGGTGGGAACATCGGGCAACCAATATAAAAATGCGCCCGTGGTGGGAAAAATGATGGCCCATTTGATTGAGCAAACCGAAGCCGGTTGTGATCATGACATCACCCCGGTGCAATTTCCGATGGCCCACACGAGGAGAAGCTTTAATATGGCTTTTTTTTCCCGCTTACGTCAGATCAACCCGAATTCCAGTTTTTCGGTGATCGGTTGACCTTGAGAGGAGTGATCTTGTGGCACTGCATTTTACAATTGAAGAATTGGCCGGCCGCCGTGAGCGTACAGTCGTTGCACTGGGAGCCAAAGGACTTGACGGGCTTTTAATCTTTCGCCAGGAAAGCATGTATTACCTGACAGGGTATGACTCTTTCGGATATGTTTTCTTTCAATGTCTTTATATCAGCGCAGATGGCGCCATGACATTACTGACCCGTGCGCCGGATCTGCGTCAGGCGCGGCATACTTCGGTGATTAAGGATATTCGTATCTGGACAGATGCGCCAGATGCTGACCCTGCTTTGGAACTGAAGGAGATATTGCAAGAACATGGTTGCGCCCATAAACGGCTGGGGGTTGAATATGAAGCCTATGGTTTAACCGCGAGAAATGGTCAACGTCTGGATGCCGCGCTGTCCGGTTTTTGTACGCTTACAGATGCTTCCGACCTGGTAAACCAGCTGCGGGTGGTGAAAAGCCCGGCTGAAATGGTTTATGTTCGTCAAGCCGCTGCGCTGGCTGACCAGGCGCTTGATGAAGCATATCGTCTGGCTGGGCCGGGTGCGGATGAGGGCGAAATATTAGCGGCCATGCAGGGGGCGATTTTTTCCGGCGGCGGTGATTATCCGGGGAATGAATTTATTATCGGTTCGGGCAATGATGCGTTATTGTGCCGGTATAAAACCGGTCGGCGCAAACTTGACCGGCAGGATCAACTGACGCTCGAATGGGCGGGTGTTTATCGCCATTACCATGCGGCCATGATGCGCACCATTCCAATCGGTCGGGCGACGTTACGGCATTCAGAACTTCACCGCGTCGCCATGGATGCGATGCAAGCGTGTCTGGAAGCGCTTAAACCCGGTCGTCCGATTGGTGAGGTATTTGACGCTTATGCCAGCGTTTGTGACGCTGCCGGCATGAAAGCCCATCGTTTGAACGCAACCGGCTATAGCTTGGGTACCACCTTTGCGCCTAACTGGATGGATTGGCCGATGCTATATCATGGGAACCTGGTTCAGGCCGAACCCAATATGGTTTTTTTCCTGCATATAATTTTGATGGACAGCGCGTCCGGATGCGCTATATGTCCGGGACAAACCGTTATTGTGACGGAAAACGGCTGCGAGGCATTGTCGCAACAATCATTGGACCTGATTGTAAAATAGTCTTTTTATGTATAAGCGGGAATCAGATTCAAAACTGATTGCCCGGCCTATTTCAATTGCCAGCGTATCACCCCATTTTTATAATCAATGGTGTATTTCACATTGCGTAAAAAATTCATGCCCAGCAGACCGCTGAAACCGATTTTCGTTCCTTTATGTTCGATAATGGTGACGGGGATGTTTTCAGCTTTGTAAGGGCCGACGGCAAAACGGCTTAACTGGCCGATGGATGAATCAATGATATTACCGCCGGCAACAATGACCTTACCCTTTCTTATAGCGATCAGATTCAATTTACGTGCTATTTTTTTATGCAATACGATAGATGAGGCACCTGTATCCAGAAGTAGAAGGGTATTGACTTTTTTATATTCGGACCACATCGTGACCGGGACCAATATTTGATTGCCATTGATTATCACTTTGGTTTCCAGACGCTTTAATAGCTCCTGATTGGCAAGTTTTCGCTGCCGTTCGGCCTCTTCAGCGGCTTCAGCGGCTTCTTGCGCTTCGATTTCTTCAGCGCGTTCGCGTTCTTCCACCAACTTCAGAGCCCGTTCAGCCGGATTGAGATCATCATATTTTTCATCATATTTATCCAGATCGTACCTGTATTGATCCGGAATTTCACTGACATCATCGACATAATGAATTGCACCGTTTTTGTCGACGTACTTATAAAACTCAGCGTGTGATATTATCGGATTCAGATGGAAGCAAAGCAAAACGAGCAAACCCCAGCGTATTTTATTTATGCAAGACATCATGGTGTGATACTCCTTCCTATACTTTCCGATTTTGGTTTTTCCGAAATAGAGGATTGCAAGTTTTCGTTTGCAGGAACTTAAAGGTAAAATTGGGCAGCCTTCATTTTACCCTGAAAGTGGTTCAGCACTCCTTAGAGCCTGTTAACCGGAAAATGAAGGATTCCCAAAAATCATCTTTAAATTTTATCATACTCTAATTATTATTTTTTAACAATCTGATTTTCAATATTTTCATTTCAGGGTTGAAAACGATCAATAAAGTTATAAAAATATTTAAAATTAGTATATTATGAATACTGATCGGCCTTATCAGCTTGCCGGCTGCAATTACAAACAACAATTGCAAAATAATTTCTTATGTGCTAATGGCACATTTAAAATGGATTACAAATAGGTGTCATGCGCTCTAAGAGCCTGTTTGATAAGTCGTTCTCACACTTTTTTGCAGCCGATTTAAGACTTTTCAAACAGGCTCTGAGAACCGGCAGAGGGTCAAGCGCTGAATGAAGGATGCCAAAAAGGCGATATGAAAGATAGGAGAAGATAGAATGACCGAAATTTATTTCAGTTCCTGGGGTGATCAAATTGTTGACAACCGTGGAAAAAATATGAAAGCGTTTGCACCCGTAAACAATGTTGCGCTTCCGGAATATTTTAAACAAAATGAAGGAATTAAGGGGCTTGTCGGGTGGTATGGCATTGTTTTACGCGATCCGGATGCTGATATCATTGATCTTTGTCGTGCTTATATGGAAGCGGTGCATGACAACTCTTGCGGTAAATGCATTCCGTGTCGCATCGGAACCCGGATTATGGCGGATATCTTAGCCCGAATTTGTAACGGAGAAGGGCGATCAGATGATCTTAATCGCTTACAAGAACTGGCCGGATTTGTCAGCAGTTCATCCAAATGCCTCATTGGGCAAGCCGGACCGGTTCCGATTCGCCATGCCTTGCAATATTTTCACGATGACTTTCAAAAAGCCGTTACCCAGCCATCGCAGATAGCCGCCGGCACCTATCATTCCAAACTGACAGCGCCTTGTATGGACGCTTGCCCGATCCATCTGGATATCCCAACTTATGTGGGACATATCCGGGAAGGACGCTTTTCAGATTCGTTGGATGTGATTCGAGGTCGTCTGCCCATTCCGGGTATTGTCGGCCGCGTTTGTTTTCGTCCTTGTGAAAAACACTGCCGCAGAGCCAATCTGGATGAACCCATTTCGATCAAATATTTGAAGCGCTTTGTAGCCGATGTCGAACTCAGCGTTGGCAAGACCCCTTCTTTTGAAATCACACCATCGGATAAAATCGGAACTGTCGCTATTGTCGGTGCCGGCCCGGCCGGTGTCACCTGCGCCTTTCACCTGGCTAAAAAAGGACACCAGGTAACAATTTTTGAACATCTGGACGCACCCGGCGGTATGTCTTATGTTGGCATTCCTGACTATCGTCTGCCAGCGGCCAATCTAAGAGGTGAAGTCGAACAGATTCAAAAAATGGGCGTTGTGATTAAATACAACACCACGGTTGGCAAAGATGTCACCCTGTCCGAACTTGAAGAAAAAAATGATGCCGTTTTTATCGGTATCGGCGCCCATAAAGGCACCTCCATGTGGGTTGAGGGAGAGGATGAAGGCTACAAAGGGTTTATCTCCGGCGTTGAATTTTTGCTTGACACCAACCAGGGGCGCATTCCCTATCCCGAAGGTAATAAGATCGTGGTCGTGGGCGGCGGCAATGTTGCCATTGACTGCGTGCGTTGCGCTTTTCGAGTGGAAAAAACCGATGTGACGTTACTTTATCGCCGCACGAAAAAAGAGATGCCGGCCGATCCGGTTGAAATCCTGGATGCCGAAGAGGAGCATGTAAAATTTGAATACCTGGTGGCACCCAAGCGCATCATTGCTGAAAACCACAAAGTGGTCGGTCTTGAGTGTCTCCGTATGGAACTGGGGGAACCGGATGCAAGTGGGCGGCGGCGCCCCATTCCAATTGAAGGATCGGAATATGTCATTGACTGCGACATTATCATTCCGGCCATCGGCCAGACAATGGACCTGTCGCTGTTAGAGGGGACAGATGGCATTGAAACCACCCGATGGAACACAATCGTTGTGGATGAAGTGACCAAGCAGAGCAATCGGCCCAAGATTTTTTCCGCCGGTGATTGCGAAACCGGACCCGGGGCGCTGATCACCGCTTGTGCAGGCGGACGTAAAGCGGCCATCAGCATTGATCGCATCATCAACGGCCTTCCGTTAGAATTGAGCGAAGAAGATTATTTTGATCAATTGTTTGATTCGGTAAAAGTCTACGATCCGGATGAAAAGGTCGAAGTCACCACTTGTCAAGCACGTCATCAACTTGAAATGCTGCCACCGGATACACGTAAATTCACGTTCGATGAAGTTGAGCAGGGATTTGCCACATCCGCAGCTATTTCCGAAGCGGAACGTTGTCTGCGGTGTTACTGTGTCGCTACCGTAGCAGTTTAAGTTTTATATACGGCAACTGGGCATCCTTCATTATCCAGTTTACAATTTGCAATATCAGGTAACCACAAGGGATTGCCCCTACAATGGAAATGCTCGACAAAATGTAGGGGCAATCCCTTGTGGTTGCCTGATGAAGGGGATTTCTTAA
>JAOZRC010000351.1 GCA_029940345.1 Desulfobacterales bacterium | reverse complement strand
ATTATTCTAACAACAGTGGCGAAAAGCACCATAAAACTTATGGTCGGTTACTTAATATTGTGATATTCATCCCCTTCCTTATGCTTCACAAACCCAGGCCAAGCGCCTTGGCACGTTTTTCCCACTGTTGTCTCGCCAAGGCCTGCATATCTTCCACCTTGTCCATCTCATCGACAATTTCCATACCCAACAGGGTCTCCACCACATCTTCGAGCGTCACCAGCCCCTTAGTCCCTCCGTACTCATCAACGACCAGGGCGATATGCTGACGTTGATCAAGCAGGAATTCCAACAGACCTGACAACGTCATCTCACCCGATACAGTCATTATATCCCGCTTCAAGGTCTCGAGTTTGACCTCTCTTTGATCCTGCGCCTTGGATAACAACATGTCGTCTTTGAGGATAAAACCGATAATATCATCAATATTCCTTCGGTACAAGGGCAGGCGCGAGAAGGGGGCAAGCGATTTGACGTCAAGTGCTTCCGTCACCGTCATATCCTGCCAGAGCGCAACAATCACTGTTCGTGGCGTCATAATATCCTTGGCTTTTATTGATTCAAAGCGAAACAAGTTGCGGATAATCCGCGATTCGCGCTCTTTGATGTGTCCGGCCTGTTCTCCGATGCCCGCCATGGCGATAAATTCATCGCGGCTGAACACATGGATGTTTTCCCGGCGCGCGATCAGTTTGGTTAACCGTTCCGATAGCCAGATCAGTGGGAAAAGGATCAGAATCAGTGTGCGTACAAAAATTGATGTTATTCCCGTAAGTTTTCGCCAGTGGACGGCACCCAATGTTTTGGGAATAATTTCGGAAAGGAACAGGATCATCAACGTCATGATCGCCGAAAACAGGCCGAACCAAGTGCTGCCGAATACGGCTGTAGCTTTGGCCCCTGAGCCGATCGCCCCGACCGTATGGGCAATGGTGTTCAAGGTCAGGATGGCCGCAAGCGATTGGTCCACGTTTTCCTGCTTCAACTGTTTCAACAGCGCCGCAAGTTTCGGTTTCTCCTCGCGCAAACCCGCGATGTAAGAAGGTGTAATGCTCAGAAGAACCGCTTCCGCCACGGAACAGAGAAAGGAGAAAACCAATGCCATCAGCACGTATGTCACCAGCAGTACGACATCCGAGCGGGAGTATTCGGGAGCGGAAGCTTTCGTATTCGCCATGCCAAGCGCGAATACGGTACTGGCTGTAATTAAAAGTAACACGAATATGACTGGCCAACGAAACCGCTTATGCGTTAATTTTATCATTGCAATCCTAATATCCCCTGCGGGGAAAGCCAAACCATAGTATATCTCTGACTGATAACGCAGTGATATTGATTATCTGTATGTCTATGGAATAATTGAAGCGAAACGCGATACCCCTTATCCTTCGCTCTATATGAACATTAACCGTAGAGCATGCGATCTGAAATCTGGGCGAGATGCCTATGGCGCAGGTCTTTAAAATTCTTCGAATTCCTCATCATCGTAATTGATTTCAAAGCCCTGTCCGGGAATTTTGATCGTTGTGGTATTGGCATGAAGTTGCCCATTTTCAGTTCGTAAGTGCTTTTCATTCGTTTTTGATTGCTTGGATCTGGTTGCAGACGGACTTTGATTGCCATCCTCAAGGGCTTCGGCGTCATTCTCACCCAACTCTTCAATTAATGTATCCGGCACTTTAAAGAAGGATGCAATCTCTGAAAGCTGCTCGGCTTGTTGTGAAAACGAGAGGCTGCTGGCTGCCATCTGTTCGGTGGCGGCGGCGTTTTCCTGGATGACTTGATTCAGTTGATTGATGGCGCTGTTAATCTGGGAAATACCGCGCGCCTGTTCAGAAGAGCCGAGACTGATCTCTTCCACCAGTTCGGAGGTTTTCTGAATCATGGGCACCATCTTATCAAGCAGCGATCCGGCTTTTTGAGCCGTCTCCATGTTGGCTTGCGAAAGCTGGTTAATGTTCTTGGCGGCGGCCTGGCTGCGCTCCGCCAATTTGCGCACCTCGGCCGCCACGACCGCAAATCCCCGGCCTTTTTCTCCGGCGCGCGCGGCTTCGATGGCGGCGTTGAGCGCCAGCATATCGGTTTGGCGGGCAATTTGTTCAATGATACGAATTTTGTCCGAAATATTTATCATGGCCTGAACGGTTTCATTGACGGCCCGGCCGCCTTTGATGGCGTCCTGAGCCGCCAGACTTGCGATAGAAGTGGTTTCACGGGCGCTGTCGGCATTGTGCTCGACCATACTGTCCAACTCTTCGATTGAAGTGGAGACCTCTTCAGTGCTGGCCGCCTGTTCCGAGGTCCCTTCTGAAATCTGCTGGGCACTGGAACTCAACTGCACACCGGCGGTTGCGACCTGCCCCGATGCTTTTTGGACCTGTATCGAAAAACGCCCCAGGTTTTCGATCATCTGATTAAGGTTGGTTTTAATGGCATTGAAATCGCCTGTATAGGTGTCCGTGATTTTATCCGGGATATCGCCCTCAGCGATGCGATCGACATAAGCAGCGGTCATTTTCAGGGGGGCGATAATGGCTTCCAGGGTTTGATTGATGCCACCGATAATGACCGCAAACTCACCGCTAAATTTCGTATCATCCGCACGCGCATCAAGGTTGCCTTGGAGCGCGGCATCAACCAGGTTTCTGATGTCACGGGTCATGGCTTGGAGCGTAGCGACCATTTTAGTCAACGCCTGTCCCAGCATGTCGTTTTCGGAAAGGATTTTGACAGTGACTGACAATTCCCCCGCGGCGATTTTTTCGGCCACATCAACCGCACTTTGCAGATTTGAAATGAGCAGATTCAGATTATTTTTAATGGTATTAAAATCACCCTGATATTCGGCGGTGATCAGACCCGGGATGTCGCCCACCGAAATTCGTTTAATATATTCCGCAGTCTCGTTCAGTGGCGTGATAACAACGTCCAGCGTATTGTTCATGCCGGTGATAATCCGGGCGTAATCACCGCTGAAATTCCGAGCGTCGCCACGGATATCCAGCTGGCCTTGAACGGCGCCATCAGTCAGCCTGATGGTTTCATCCACCATGCCTTTTATTGCCCCGATACATCGGTTTAAATTGTTGCGAATAATATCAAAATCACCCTGATATTCCTCGGTGATTTGCCCCGGGATGCTTCCGCTGGCAATCATGTCCACCGCTTCCGCAGTCATACTGATCGGCAGGACAAAAGCGTCAATCAGGGCATTGATGCCTTCCAGCATCTTTTTCCATCCACCTTGAAAGGCTTCGGCGTCGCCGCGTATGTCAAGGCGTCCTGCCACCACAGCCTGCGTCAGTTGGGAAACTTCGGTCATCAGACCATTCACTGCCCCGATGCAAAGATTGAGATTGTTGCGGATAACGTTGAAATCACCCTGGTATTCTTCGGTGATTTCACCCGGGACAATGCCGCTGGCGATCATACTCACGGCCTCGGCAGTCATGCTGATGGGAATCGCAACGGCATCGATTAAATCATTGACCCCTTGTATCAGTTCTCTCCACCCGCCCTGAAAATCCGCGCTATGTCCGCGGATATCCAGGCGGCCGTTTTGAATGGCGGCACTGACCGTGTTGATTTCCTGAACAACCGTTTTTAGGCTGCCGACCATGGCATTCATGGCAATCATGAGCCGATCCTGATCCGATCGTTCAACCGCATCGACAGCCAGGTTGCCCGCGGCAATGGCTTCGGCAATCTCGGCGGCCTGGTTCATGGCGTCAATTAAACGGTTCAGATTGGTTTTGACATCGTTGAATTCGCCTTTATACTCCGATGTGATTTTGGCGGGAATGTCGCCCAGGATGATACGATCAGTTTTTTGGGTAATCATTCGCAACGGCTCGATCAACGCATTTAACGTATCATTGAACCTTCGAACAATACGAAGATGATTGCCTTCAAATTTCTTTTCATCGGCCCGCACGTCAAGTTGGCCGTCAATGATCGCCGCACTCAATTCCGAAAATTCGTTCGTGATTCTGACCTCGTGACTGATATCAACCAGATACTCAACACAGCCGCTGACATCGCCCTTGTGATTTTGTAGCGGCGCTGCCGTATATCGAACAGGGATGGCGCCGGACGGCAATGATGCGGATGTTTCACCCGTGCATATACGATTTTGATCTATTGCCTGAACTACACGGCAGTCGGAAGTATTGCAGTGATCGGTGTGAAACAGATTAAAACACTTCTCATCCTGGCAGGCATCGGAAGTTTTTCCCACAAGATCGGCCCCGGCCGCATTGATGAATTTGACATTCAATTCACGGTCCATGACGGCCACGGGAGTGGGGATATGATCCAAGATTTCAACATATTCGGTCGTTTCAGCCTTGGATTGTTTCAGGGCGGCGATCATTTGACGCAAAAGCGTGGCCATACGACCGATTTCATCATTGCCTTCTATCTGAATTTCCTGATCAAGATTGCCATTGGCTGCGGCGTCGGCAGCCTGAACCATCTGTACAAGTGAATTTTTGATTCTTGATGCATAAAGTGACGATATAATAAAAATTATCAGGTTTAACGCCAGAATCAAAAGTATAGATTTTACGACTTCAGCCTTCAAACTTGCCTGAAGCAAGGCGGGTGTCATGTATATCTGAACTTTTGCCAATTGGGCACCGCCCTTAATCTCCTGTTTGCGGACCACAAAATCACTGACTATCTCTTCCGGAGCGGGGACTATTTCCCCGGTGTTTTTTCTTTGTCTGCCCTGGATAATCGCGCCGTCATTATCCATGATCAACACTGCCAAAATTCGTTTTTCCAACATTTCGGCCAGGATCGGTTTTTCCAAGTCAGTCGATGACTCGTACAAACCGGAAGCGCTGAATTGGCTGGATAGCCGCACGGCGGCCATGTCCCCCATGCGCCGCAATTCGTTTATTCCATCTGATTGAAGATTCAGATAGCGATAGGCGCTAAATAAGGCGGTAACGATGGTGACCACAAGGATCAGCAGCAGCCCCATTCGGGAAATAATGCTTTTTTGACTATTGACAGGTGTATCCATTTAGGCAGACTCCGAATTCAGCCGGTAAACGACCGGCAATGCGAATTTCTATTAATTTATAAAATCGGCTAAACATAGACTGTTATGACAAATCAGCCGAATATTTTTCCCTGGGAAACCAGTGAGGTAGTACTCATCTTAAAGGCATTAAGCAGCGGTAAAAAAGAGGTTATATGATCTTTATCAATGGTTTCACGCGTGAAAATGATGGTGGTAATGAACATTTTTCCGATCAAGTAACCGCCACCAAGGCCAAAAACGGTTTTGACATGATAGCGCTCGACAAAATCCTGGGCGGCAATAATCTTGCGGCCCCGCTGATCGACTTCTGTGGCGGCGTCCCTGACATAAAACAGGCCGGACATTTTACCCATGGTTTCACCCACAATATTGCTGTCTTTGCTGTCAATCCATTCCAGACCCAGTCCCAGCTCTTTTAAAAGACGTGACATCATGGGAATTTCGTCGATGAAAGCCGATGAGACCAAGGGAATGCCGACATGTCCCTCAGAGTTGTGGCGGCTGTTCCAATCCTTGTTTTCACCGCGGGTTCCCAACAATGACAGCACCAGGGTCAGATCATCCACTAAATCAGCCACATTGTTTGACTGCGCCAGTTTTTGGACAAAAGCCTGATTGGCGTCAGGTAGTTTGCCAAATGGAACGGTCGCGAAAAACCGGGCCTGTACAATTGTTTCTTCCAGGCGTTCGTAAATCTCATCAATAAATTTTTGGGCAGTTTGCTCAAGAAAATCGAATCCGCGGAGTTTTTCCTGAATTTCACTAACAAAATTAATCTCTTTCATAGTCCCCCCTTTTTTTGGTGAATATTAAAATTGAGTTAAAAGATTTGATTGATTTTAATTCGATGCTGTTTTAAATCCCAAAAGCGAACTGAATCAATTATAGAAAAAATACTGATTATAACGGATTTTTTTTAGGGGGGGTAATAACAAGCTTGACAAATTATTATTTTTACCTCGAAGAGGTCAGGTAATATAGCC
>JAOZRC010000350.1 GCA_029940345.1 Desulfobacterales bacterium | reverse complement strand
TGAAATTATTGATATTTTAAAAATGGCTGCCTAATATTAATTTCCTATTATTTCATATAGTTAATAAAACTTGCTGTCTAAATTACGAAGAACTTATGACTGTCGAGTTTATAATGAACTTACAAAATTTTACGGATTGTAATGTATTTTATCCCGATTTGCTGATGTGACCAACGTCGGTGTTACCAAAATTTGATGTGTAAACAACCGATGCCGCCCCTATTGTCAATTTCAATACGGTTCAAAATCCTTTTGATCGTCCATTTCAGCTAAGGCGATTCCCTTTTCGCGTACATTTTGCATAGCGCCAATCTCAGGAGTTTTGTCCGTCGCTTTTGCGTCGTTTTTTTCACTGCCATGTTCTTTTGGCAGTTGCGCTTTATCCTCTATCTCTGATTGAAGAACAGTTTCGGAAACCTTAAAAAAAGACGCTGACATAAGAAGCATCTCGGCCTGGTTCGTGAATTCCTGGCTTGCCGCTGCCATCTCTTCGGTGAAGGCTGCATTCTGCTGAATCACCAGATCCAACTGCTGAATGGCCATATTTACCTGTTCAATTCCTTCGGCCTGTTCTGAGCCTGACGCGCTGATCTCCCTGATAAGTTCCGAGGTATTCTGTATCCCACCCACCATCTCCGTCAGCAGACCGCCTGTCTGCTCGGCGATTTCAAGGTTGGAAACGGATAAGGTGTTGATCTCCTTGGCGGCCCCCCGGCTGCGTTCTGCAAGTTTGCGAACTTCCGCCGCAACAACCGCGAATCCTTTGCCGTGTTCACCGGCCCGTGCGGCTTCAATGGCAGCATTCAACGCCAACATATCAGTCTGCCTGGCGATCTCTTCAACGATACGGATTTTTTCTGAGATGCTTTTCATAGCGATAATGGTTTCGTTCACCGCTTTCGCGCTTTCCCGTGCATCCCCGGCCGCTTTCGCCGCAATGGAATCGGTTTGCCGGGCGTTATCGGCGTTCTGATTCACCATGCCACTCATCTCTTCCATGGAAGCCGACACCTGTTCGATGCTGCCCGCCTGCTGACTCGAACCCTGAGACACCTGTTCGGCGCTTGTGCTGAGTTGCTCACTTCCACTGGCCACTTCCTTGGCGGCTTGCTGAACATCCGTCGCAAAACGGACGAGATTTGTAATCATGGTATTGATGTTGTTTCTCATTTCATTAAAATCGCCTTTGTACTCTGTAATTATTTTTCCCGGAATATGACCTTTCGCAATACGATTGATATATTCGGCCGTCTTGTCAAACGGGGCCGCAAAGGCGTCAATCACATTGTTGAGGCCAACAATGAGTTTACGCCAGCCCCCCTCGAAGCTTTCCGCATCGCCCCGAGCAGACAGATCGCCATTTTGGACGGCGTGAATCAGGCGCTCTATCTCTTGCGAAACACCGCCTATCGTATTTTGCATATTCCGAAAGGCCGTTGCCAGAATTCCGATTTCGTCTTGCTGACGGATCTCAATCTGCCGGCTGAAATCGCCGGCGGCAATCGCATTGGCGGTTTCGACAATCCCGGTGATAGGGCGAGTAATGGTTCGCGTCACGAACCACAGGAGAACAAGCGCGGCAAAAGCGCAGAGCAAGCTGATCCCGACCGTTTTCATCATGTCCCGGTTTGCTTGAAGACTTTGCGCGTCCGCCAAGGCGGTGATCTTTTCATAAGGCAGGCTAATGCCGACGGACCAAGGCGTCGTGGTGCGACCTACTTGTAAAGGCGTAAAAACCTCCAATTGCCCTTCGTTCATCTCAGTTATCGCTTTTCCTTTTTGGATGTATTTTAAATCTTCCTCCCAGTCTTTATGCATCTCTTGAATATGCTTTCCGGATAATTCCTCCTTGCCGGTGACCGCGACCAGCGTCCCATTGTGACTTACTACAAAAATCAGGCCGGCACCGTCATACAAATTCTCCACGTCGTCAACCCCTTTTTGCAGGAGGTCAAGCCGCATGGTAATTCCGACAATGCCGTAGAAGGTCTCGCCAACCGTGATCGGAGCCACCAGAGATGTGACCAACGTCGGTTGTCCCAGCACAGCTTCGACAAAAGGTTCGACAATATGTTCGTTTTTTGTTTTTCGCGGCAGCAAATAATAATCACCCCTTCCTTCTTCAGCATATCCGACCAGTGGTTTGACCTTTATTTCGCCATCCGCGTTCCGATGCCAGTATGGAATGAACCGCCCGGTTTTGTCATGCCCCTCATCGCCTAAGAATCCGCGATCCATGCCATCAAAAGCGTTCGGCTCCCAGGCGGTGAAGACGCCCACAAATTGAGGGTTCCTGGCGATTATGATTTTCAGGAGACCGTTAACCGCGTCGCGGTCGAGTTCGAGAGCGAGCGCTTCGTCTTTGATGCCCGACAGTGTCTGAGCAAGCGTGCTTGCGGTATCGAGTGCGCCCTCGAACGTTCCCCTGATATGGTTGGCATGTTGTTTCGATATGGAAACAACGTAATTTTCCGCATTCCTGACTGCGTCTTCACGGGCGCTATCAGCTCTGCGGATCGTGGTTGTTGCGGTATAGGCCATAATCGCTCCAGCCGTCAGCAGCAGGCAGACTCCGGCCCAGAAGGAAAATTTTACTTGCAAACTTTTTATTTTCATAGCATTTCTCTTGTTCATGATTAGCAAGCCACTAGTACTGCAACTCGGAAGTTCGTCCCCCGGTTTGTAGTGGCGGCGTAAGGCGCTGCTTTTCCGACGCCCTCACGGGCGCACTACGAGCGCTGTCACCGCTTGGAATAAACCTGTAATCCGGGGGACGAATTTATAAGTTGCAGTACTAGGCATGGTGTCGATGGTCGTATATGGGCATGATTCACTGTGTGGGTTAAAATTCCTTTTAATCCCCACACCGCTATATTTTTACTTCCGCGTTTTCATCGCTTTGTCCCAGAGCCGTTTGAGACCTTTCCGATCAGTTTTTCCCAGCGTTGGCCAGAGGATGCGGTTGTTTTTAAAATAAGCCGGGTCGTCGAGATGGAATCGTTCAATTTCATCCGTAGTCAGCTTTTCCATGATCGTCGTGCTAATCGGCACTGTCCCTATTCCTCGCACCACATACATCTGATATTCATCACTTAAAACGATATTGAGCCACTCCTCGGCGATCTTCTTTAATTTGGGTTTATCTTCAAGCGTATGGCTGATCATAAAGTTGTCCACCCAGGCAGTCGTGCCTTCTTTCGGTTCAGCCATTTTCCATATTTCGCCCATTTTTTTCAGGCCGTTCAGGGAATCGCCCCAAGACGTCGCCAGCGCAAGGCCCTTCAAGTCTTCCGGTTTATCCACACCGTCCCACATTCCATGGGCGTTGACAACGAATTGCGCCAGTTTTTTCTGAAATTCCGGTGTATTGAGCTTCTTATAACTGGAAATTTCATCTCGTGAAAATCCCATTGCCAGGGCTACGCTGAAAATATTTTCTTCATATTGATGTTTTCCGATTGAGTATTTATCCTTGAAGCGGGGGTCCCAAAGGATATTCCAACTCTCTGGCGCTTCCTTCAATAGCGCCGTGTTGTAGACCAGCCCGTAGGGGCCTCGTGCGACCGGTACACCGAAAACCGCATCGCCTTCAGTGCAATAGCCGGCCTTTTGCAAAGCAGGTTCGATATTCTTGTAGTTGGGGATATTCTTAAGATTCAAGGGCAGAACCAATCTATGTTTGATCAACTGGTAGCGGCTGTCCCTTGGCACATTGTGAGATGGCGTAATTATGTCGGCCTTATTGTCGCGTAGCGCGGGAAAAAAGTCATCGTTCCCGTTGACATACTTGATATCCAGTTTCAGATCGACGCCATGCTTTTCTTTGGCCAGTTGAATTAACTTTTGCTGAAACTCTGCCGGAACATATGCCTCCCATGTCAAAATCCTCAATGTTTCCGCGAAAAGCGAAGCAGCGGAAAACATCGAAAGAATCATAATGAGCACGAACAGGAACGCCAATTGCATTGCCTTAATTGTCTTGGGTCTTTTTTTCATGTTACTTTCCTCCTTTGTTGAAGAATTGGTTGGGTTTTGAGCAAAATTGTAGCCATCATTCAATTTCATTATTATCAAATCATAGGTTAAAACACAAGAATTTTTGTCATTCAGGCGATTACATGAAAAAGTAGTTTCCAAACTCCTTTATGATACTTTATAATATGCTTTATTTATTGATCAATTAATTCAGCTATGACTATCCGGAGCCGCTGGATGAGAAGCAGTTTGCGGTTGTCAGGGAGTTGTCTGTCTGCCCTTGGGAGAAAAACCATCACCTGGTACATATCGGCTTGCAAGGCCGCAAGATTGAAACCGCGAATATGCCACCCGGCAACCTGGTGTTCTTACTCGATGTTTCCGGTTCCATGAATTCTCATGACAACCTGCAGGCCGGCGGTTCCACCGCAGGCGCCCAGGGAATCAAACTGGTGTATAAAATTACCCTGGATAATTTTATTGAGAATGGAAACAACCGCGTGATCCTGGCCACGGATGAGGATTTTAATGTGGGTGTATCTTCGGATGGGGAACTGATTGAATTCCAACGCCAGAAAAATATATTTCTCACCGTGCTTGGATTCAAAACCGGTAATTTAAAAGATGCCAAAATAGAGAAACTGGCCGATAATCGAAAAGGAATTTTCTAAACGCGCATTTCCACACGAATGTTTGTGACGCTCTTTCGTTCGGGCGACGACCTGGCAGCACACTTCGGGGCCTCGCCCGGATGTTATTTGCAGCCGGGCTATCGGCTTTGCCTTATTTTGTAGGTGATAATCGGTTTTAATGTTGCTATGCTTGTGATCAGATTATTTTCAATCAGGGCGTTGATAATCGAATCAATATTTTTGTAGGCTTGGGGCGCTTCTTCATACAGTAAATCTTTGTCCTCGCATATAACGCGACTTCCGATTTTTGTCTGAACGAGTGCTTTGGCTTTATAGCGGTTGCGCAATCTGGCTTTGCAACTGCTTCGATTCCACTTTCTTCCGGCGCCATGGGGCAAAGACCATGCGTTTACTTTTTGATCCCCTTTGGGCTTTACCAGGTAGCTTAAACTGCCCCGGGAACCCGGAATGATATTCGCGGTTGCAACAGATGGCGCCGCACCCTTGCGATGAAGCCACACCATGTCGTCATCCTGATATATTTTAGTTATGCTGTTATGACACGTATCCATCACGGTGCTGCATGTGGCACCGATCATTGAAACAAAACGGTGGGCAATCAGGGCCCGGTTGCATGCCGCCCATTTTAGCGCATAATCGTGTTTTGCCATATATGTTTGCGCCTCTGCCGATGCTTCCGGCAGTCCTTTGGCGCCATATTTATCCGTATGCGCCCGGAGCAACGCATTGCCGAGCCCCCTGGAACCGCTATGCACCAGGATCATCAAATAGTTCTTATTCAGTTTGAGATCATTAAAAGCATCCTGATCTGATATTTTATCAATTGCCTGCAATTCGGCAAAATGGTTTCCGCCGCCAATCGTACCCAACGCCACATCAGCTAAGGATGGCTCAATGCCAAATTCCGTTTGCCATCTTTTCAAATCACCATCATAGGGTTTATCAAGGTCTTTGAGTTTTTTTATCCATCGATCTCTTTTTATTTTGTTGCTTTTTATATCCGTCGTGAACAGGCCCACACCGCAACCGACATCGTTTCCCACCAGGTAGGGATATACGATTCCGTTGATGATAAAAGCGGCTCCCACGGGATTGCCTCTGCCGGGGTGAAGGTCCGGCAACCCGACCGAATAGGTAACGCCGTCAAGCCCGGATGTTTTGTGCAGTTGACGGATAGCTTCACCTTCGATCCAGGTGTGCTCTGTGGCAATCAGTTTTATTTTTGTGTTCATATTGTATTTTTCCAGATGTTTTTACCGGTTGGCTGAACGGAAATCAGACAACCGGTATCGAATTGTAAAGATGAATCAAGTCATTTAATCCTGAATATGAGGCTGCTTTGAAAGATTTTATAATATACTCGCGAAGGCCATAATTGGTGATTTTATAATTGATCAATACCTTAATT
>JAOZRC010000988.1 GCA_029940345.1 Desulfobacterales bacterium | reverse complement strand
GGCAGGAAACGCTTGTTTCATAAGCTGCCTGAAACGGCTGGCTTGGGATTAGTATTCTTTTTTCATGATTATATTGTAAACAGCAATGGCATCCTTATTACCTGCCAGAATGGTGTCAATATTGTCCTTGATCGCTTTTTTGAAACCTGAGGTGTCTGTTTTGACAAACTCTTTGCCTTGTTTCTTCAATTCAGCGATGACGCCATCCAACCGTTTTTTCACCTCAGCGGCTCCCTTTTCGCTGGCAACTTTGGTGGCCTTTTTGAAAACCGCTTTTTCCTTGTCCGTCAGTTTGTTCCAGAAAGCCATACTCGTTTGATAAGAGATCATGTTATAAATATTATTTGTCATGTTGACATATTTGATGGCTTCATGAAATTTTTCGTCGTACATATCAAGTATAGGGTTGTCAATGGCAGTGATCACGCCGGTTTGAAGGCTGGTGTAGATTTCCCCCCAATCCATGGAAGTCGGTTTTGCGCCGTAGGCCTTCCAGCACTGAACCAACGGTGCCATCTGGGCCACACGGTTGATTACGCCCTTGGCGTCGGCGACCGTATTCAGCGGTTTGTTGCTGAACTGGTTGTACACGCTACCAGCCCTCATGCTTCCGATAGTGGTAATCCCGTTCATTTTTATCATCTTCTCGTTCATTTTGGCAAATGTGGCAGAGTTCATAAACTTTTCATATTCATCTACCGAATCGAACTTATAATGAACAGCAAAAACTTTATATTCCGGAACCAGATCGGCAAATGTGCTGATAAATTCCGTGTAAATATCAACGGTTCCAAGCGTCAATCCCTGAATCAGAGCCAAAGTGCCCCCAAGTTGGCCGGCTGGATAGACTTCAATTGTCCAATCGGGAAGCTCTTTTTCAACAGCTTCTTTAAAAGCCAGTGCGCCAAACTGAAAGATGGACGCCGGGGAATTCACATGACCCAGCTTACAGATTTTTTTTCCTGCAAAGGTCGGGGCAGATATACCAAAGGCCATAATCAAGCTCAAACATACAATCAAAAAAACTTTCTTCATTTCTTACTCCTTGTTTCTGTTAGTTTTAGATAAAATAATGACACATCAGTCGAATATTGTTTTTAACGCCGGGATCACCTCCTTTCAAATTCTAAACAATCGGGGCCGAAATAATTGAGTCGGGCGTCTAGCGAGCGACGCAACTCCGCACATCCTGCGCCTTGGCAGATGCGCCCGCAGCTTTTTGGCCACTTCCGCCAGTAAAGTACCCGGTGGGTGGGGCAAATCGAACCGTGGCAATTTTGTTTTGCGTGAAAAAATCAATACCATCCTTGCCCTGGACTTTGTCGGTGCCAAGATGCGAGTCCTTGATGCCGCCAAAGGGAAGATAGGGATGGGGCGCAGGGATGCCAACGTTGACGCCCACCATGCCCACATCGGCTTCAGCGATAAACTTTTCCGCGTAAAAAAGATTTTGGGTGAAGATGCAGGCCCCGTTGCCGAACTCCTGGGCCCGGATCAAATTCAGGGCATCGTCGATGCCGCTGATTTTCATCACGGACACCACCGGCCCGAAAATTTCCTCCTGGGCGATGGTGCGGCAGGGAGTGACGTCTTTGAATATGGTCGGTCCCACGAAATAGCCCTCTTTATTTATTTCCGGCACATTCGGGTTGCGTCCGTCCAG
>JAOZRC010000349.1 GCA_029940345.1 Desulfobacterales bacterium | reverse complement strand
ATATTGGTGGGTGCCGCTAGGCTCCACCCACCCTACATCCCAATTCACCCAAAAAATAATTATGGCCTAGCTGATGTTGGCGGCCTTGATTAACTAATCGTATACCGAAATTGATATTCATGCAACCCATCTTCAAAATAATTTTCAAGTATTCCGCAAGGCTGAAAACCGCTTTCTTCGAGGGGTTTAAACACCTTCCGGACATCAGATGGAAATGATATGAAAACTGAACGGGCGTTGCGTTCCCTGGCATCGTCAAGCAACCGTTTCATCTGATCTGCTGTGAAACATTTTCTGCCTGAAAAGCACCAGTCCGCCGCATACACATTTTCGGTTTCACCAATTTCAAACAATTCCTCAAGAACAATACCGCGTTTATTATTGGCTCGTTTTGTAGCAGGCTGCACTGGTTGTAACTCCAGTCCGTAAATCAATTGCGATTCCCCGGGATTATAATAATCCGGATGAACCACTTCCTCTTTAAATCCCACGGATTTATACAGGTTAATGGCATCCAGATAAATACTCCCTCTTTGCGGATCAATATAATCGCTGGTTGAAACAAACAGTTTACGCGCTTCTTTTTGTTTCAAAATGTCGAACAGTTTTTCAAGCATAAGCTTACCCAGTTTTCGACCTCGGTAGTCGGCATCCAGGTACGTCCAGGACAGCCAAAAGGTATTGTCCGTATCCGGCGCACGACGATGACCGGTGACGCCGATGACTGCGTCTTCATACATGAGAACATATTGCCCCGAACGCCCCGAATGTTCATAAGAATCCCGGGCATATTCAAAATCGTCTTCATCATGGGCTTCGATAATTTTAAGCACCGCATCAATGTGCCTGCGTTTCATCGGCCTGAAGTTGCAGTCCGAGGGTTGCATACCTTATCCTCTCTTTTGTAACCGTTCACACTCCGCTCCAAATTTCGTTCCCACGCCGGAGCGTGGGAACCAGAGGGATGTGAACGATCACTCTCTTTTTACGGATATTCAAATCGTTGTATCACCAGACTGACTTATCATTACGGGCTACAAATTACGCGATAAAGTCAGCATATTTTTATTGACCGTTAATCGATAATCCGGTTGGATAAATTCATGGTGATGCACTTCAAAGGGCACATAGACCAGCAGAAAGCTTTGAGGGTCAATTTGAATATCATCCAATTGCGGATAAATCGTTTTAGCTGGTTTCACAAAGCCCGCCAGGTTGATAATCAGGCTCTCGACCGCTTCTTTTAAAGGCAACGTCACAGGATGAAGCCGCCCCTTGGGAAGCGTCTTTCGCAATTTATCCCGGGGTTGCGCAAGGGTCATATTATTGGCCAGACGCACAAACACCCGGGGTCTGACTTTAAACGCCAGCGCCCAGAAACGAAAAACTTCCTCGTGCCATTGAGGCTGTACGGCAACGGGCAAATTGGCTATTTTGACCATATCTGCGTAGGAATTCAATTGCAATCCGGTGATATTCGCTTTGATACGCCAAAACGGCAGGTAAATACTGTTTTCCGATTGGCAGGGGATATGGGCGAAGCTTATTTTTTTCAGCTTGCTTTTAAGGGGCATCCAAACCGAATTGCAATTTTTGCAAAGCAGCACCAGGGAATCCCGCTCGCCATCCAAATCCCATCCGCAATCAGGGCATAAAGTGGGCAGAAACCGAATTTTCCAACGCGGTTTACCGCCTTTTAAAGCGTCAATAACGGATTCATCCTCAAGGGGCGCTGAAATCGGCTGGTTCAACACCGCATCATAAATTTTTTTATCTAGATAAAACGGTGAATAGAGCAGGCTGACGGTTTCACCGATATTCGCGTGCGTATAGACGGGGCCGTCCAAGGTGGTGGTATAGCGTGAATCAAATATTTCCAGCACTTTCTTCAGGGAAAGCGTCGGTTCCAGGAAACGCCCGGGCGTTTCCGGGGTGACAAATTGAAGTTTCAGCGCCTGGCTGCGTAAACCCACAGACGCCGGGAAAAAATTTGATGCCACCGCTTGATGGCTGGAATCCATGAATTTGTTCACAACCCCTTTGGATACGCAGGCAAAGAGCAGTCCCTTGAAACGCCAATACGGAAAATAGATCAGTTCCTCGGACAAAGGCGCTTTATGGGGCAACATATACCTGAAAAAGTCTTTCTGCATCAAATAAGACTTCACCTTACAAAACTGGCAGGTGAATAGCCGGTCCGTTTCCTCCAGAGTCGCCGGGGCACCGCATTGGGGGCATTGATATTCAATGAGTAGATTAATGTTTCTCTCCGCACTGGTTGCAAAAAAGAGCGTCTGTTAAATTTTCAGCACCACATTGCTCGCAAAACCATGATTTCGGTTTCTTTTCCACGGCTGTTCCGCAACGGGAACAAAATTGGGCATTGGGCGCCAGGTTTTTACCGCATTGGCCGCATTGATCAAAAACCACCTGTTGATGACCGCAAAAGGGACAAAATTTGGCCTTTAGCGGAATCGATGTTTGACAATCCGGGCAGGTTGCGCTTTCCGAAGACCCGGACTGGGGTTGTGATGTGGGTTGGCCTGCGGAGAAATGCTGGGCGAACATGGCCGGCAGCATCAGTCCCAGACCGGCACCCATGGCATCACCGGAGCCACCGTCTGATTTGGCGGCATCACCCATGGCCATGGCCGCTTTCATTTGCATGAGCTTATTCATGTCATCAAAAACACCCATCTTACTACGGTCGTCAATGGCTTCCTGAACTTCGGGCGGCGGCGTTATGGCATTCAAATATAGATGGGTGAGATTCAGGCCGAAATGTCCGAAATCTTCTTTCAGCCGCTTGGCCAGACCTTCGGCCAATTCATCATACCGCGCCGGCAGGTTCAAAATCGTGTCAATCGTCTCCCCCATATAATCATTAAAGCGCGATACGATCACACGATTCAGATAGGTCTCAATCTCTTCTGTCGTAAACATTCCCTGGGTGCCCACCATGCGATTGATAAACAGCACCGGCTGTACGACCTGCACATTAAAAACGCCAAAGGCTCTTAAACGAACGAGCCCCAGTTCGGAATCTTTGAAAGCCACGGGGTCCCGGGTGCCCCATTTCAGATTGGTGAAAATTTTCAAATTGACAAAGTACACCTCGGCCCTTAACGGACTGGTCATGCCCCAGGGAAAGCTGAGAAGCTTGGTTAAAATCGGAATATTCGCCGTTTTTAAGGTGTGTCTTCCTGCACCGAACGCTTCAATGGCCTTGCCCTGATAAAAAAAGACGCCGGCCTGGCTTTCACGCACCGTCAATTGCGCTCCGAATTTAATTTCGCCGGAACCCTGTTCGGGAATACGATGTACAACTTCCTGCCCGGTTTCGTCGAACCATTCAAGGACTTCTAAAAAAATGACATTATCGGTTCCCATAATCGGTTTCCTCCTTTGGATATATTTATTTGCAGAACCTTAAAAGGCGTAAGGGTTACGGCAATAAATAATTCCACCAGATTGCGCCGGATTTTGGTTCGTCTGCAAGGCACATCCGCCGGTGCATATCGGGATATGTGCCGGTGGATGTAACGCAGTAGACGGGCCAAAAGACAAGTAAGCGGTGGAATTATTTTTTGCCGGGGCCCTAAGAATCAATTTAACGAGATATCAATCTGCTCCGGTTTTAATTCCTTTTCGGCGTATTCCTTGAAAACTTTATTTTTGGTAAAAATTTCAACGATATTGCTATCTATTTGTCCCTTTTCTTTTAGAATATCTAATACTTGCAGAGCTCTGGATAGTTTCATTGGATCACGATAGGGACGATTTTGGGCAGTAAGGGCTTCAAAGATATCAGCGATAGCTAAAATACGCGATTGAAGGGGTAATTCTTCTCCGCTGAGACCTTTTGGATAGCCCGAACCATCTAAACGTTCGTGGTGGCTGCCGGCATATTCGGCCACATGGGACAAACTTTTAGGAAAAGGTAATTGTTCTAATATTTTGTGGGTCATGGTAACATGATTTTTAATGATATGACGTTCTTCCCTGGTCAGGTTACCGGCGGGAACCGACAGATTTTTCAATTCATCCGGAGTTAAATAGGGCTTGGGTTCATTATTAACAAAGTAAGTTTTCTTGGCGATTTTTTCCAGAAGACGAATATCATCTGTTTTGATGCGCGTCCGATTGTGGTTGCAGGCTTTGATAAAAGTAAATTCATCCTGCAATATCGCAATTTCATGTTTAAATTCGGCCCCCAGGTGTTCGCTTTCAACACTTGTATCCGGCCCATTGCGGAGCAACTCATTTTGGTGGTGTAAAAAATTATTTTGCATTAACTGGGCGATTAACTGATACCTGGTTTCAATCAGTTCAATACGATCTGAAATCGTTTCCAAACGACTTGATTTATCAAGAACGTATTCCGGCGTTGTGACTTTACCGATATCATGCATCCACGCCGCCATGTTCAATTCATTCATTTGGGCTTCATCGAAACAGATATTCTTAAACGACCCTTCATCAGCGGTGTTGATGTGTGAGGCGATTAACAACGTCAGATCGACAACTCGCCGGATATGCTCCCCGGTGTAAATCGATTTTTTATCGACAAAAACGGCAATACTTTTGATAAAGGCGTAAAACAGCTCATTTAAATCGTGAACCAGTTCATTATTGGTCAGCGTAACGGCTGCCTGGGATGCCAGGGAAGTGACCAACACCACCAATTTGGCTGAAAAGGGTATGATTTCATCGGTGACGCTATCTTGCGCATTTAGCAGTTGCAAAACGCCAATAATATCATTTTCATGGTTTTTGAGGGCGATAACAAACATTGATTTGGAACGATAACCCGTGGCCTGATCGAAATTACGCGGCCCTGTAAAATCAAATCCATCAGCTTCATACACATCCGGTATGGTAATGGTTTCACCGGTCAGCGCGACATAGGTCGATACATTGGAATGGTTCGGCTGTTCATCCTCTTTATAAAGCGGAATATCGGGAAATGTCATTTCAGAACCGCTTGCGCCGCCAATGCGGATATCCATGGAATTGTTTTGAACAATCTTAAAACGCAAGCGTTTGTGTTCTTTGTCGATAATGTATAACGTACCGGCGTCGGCATTGCATAATGATCTGGCTTCATCAACGATCATCTCTAAAATTTTACTTGTATCTTTCTCCGAGGACAGCGCGATTCCGATTTGTACAAGCTGATTGATACGTTTGATCTGTTCTTCGGCATAAATTTTGACATCACTGACAACCGAAGTCAGTAAATCGTTTAGTCTTCCATCCGGAGATAATTCACCGAAATCAAATTGGCGGTTCATTTGATTGCATATTTTATCGGAAATTGATTTCATCGTTTTGTTAAGCCTTGTTTATATGGCCTTTTGGGCATCCTTCATAATAGCTTAAAAGTAGTTTACACTTTCATGGGGAGTGCTGAACCGAAGGTTTAGCAAAGGCCAGCGTAAACGCTAAACCTTCGGTTCAGCACTCCTTTAAAGTGTTAAGCGGAAAATGAAGGATGCCGCCTTTTGAAATGAATTATCTGAATATCCATATTTCACTTAACTTGAAGGTTAAAAAATAAAATTGTGATTGATTATTATGCTCTTTATATTTGGAATATATAAAGAATTGCAGTGAATGTGTCAATTAGAAAAGCCGGTTTTAAGCCCTATGAAAATCAATTATAATCCGAACACTAAATTGTATTCATCCAAAAATACAGATTTTATAGCCATGTCTTAGAGCCTGTTTGGACTCGAAAATAAAGGCCGAAGCCACATCGCTTTCTCAAAGAGATGACAGGGAGCATCAATTCGGTTGCATTTTAAGATAAAATCGTTTAAAGTCAGATTATCTGAATCGTAACCATGCCGAATAGTAAGCGGTATTTTAATCCGATCCGGGAATACGTACAACCAGAAATGGTCACAATCAGGAATGATCATGATAAGAGCAAATAATGAAAGGGTTCAACAAACGTATATGCGGCTAAAACGGTGGATTATGGCGCGCCTGGCAGGACTCGAACCTGCGACCTACGGATTAGAAGTCCGTTGCTCTATCCAACTGAGCTACAG
>JAOZRC010000348.1 GCA_029940345.1 Desulfobacterales bacterium | reverse complement strand
AGCTTTATCGAACCCTTGAAATCAGGGATGCTTTCAGAGATATCATTCAACTGGGAGCGCCTTGCGACCGTATTGCCATCGTTGCTCCACACGATTATCATGCTTATGTGACAGAAGAGGCCGATCTGCTCGGCATTCCTCTTTTTTGTCCCTTGGGTGAAGAGGTGACGCCGCATCAGGCGTATGCGTTCAGGGTGCTTTTAGAGATCATTGAATCTGATTACGATTTTCTGCAATTGAAGCGCTACTTTCAATTACAACAGGATTTTCAATCACTTGACGCTCTGTCCCTGTGCAATGTGGCCGGAGGATATGATGCCCTTGAAAAAAAACTGGCCAATTTCACTCAAGACAATGAATCGGGTAACATTCTAAGATTAAAACAAATAATTGAAGATATCGCAAGAATTCAAGCGCTACGGGAGACGCCCCATGAAATGGGACGTTTCATTCTCGACCGATTTATCCAAAAATCATATCAAAAAAACAGGATCAGAACTGTTTTGGAAAATTTGGCGCATCAGCGTCCGGAGATGTCCTACCGGAACTGGAAAACGAGTGTAACGGAGCAGCTAACACCCATCAGGCGCATTAAGCCAGACCGCCAAAATGCAATCCTACTGATAACCGAACATCTTCCCGGTGTTTTTGATTACCTCTTTTATATGGGATTACAAGAGGATCGTTTTCCTCTAAAATATCGGGATGATCCTATTTTACCGGACAGTTGCCGAAAAACAATCAACACTGTTACCGGCGGAGGCCTTTTAACCGCTCATAAACTGAATCAAAGCGCCATCCGGGATATCAAACTGATAACCGCGTGTGCAGACAAAGCATGGTTCGGTTATTTCCCGGCAACCGATGCGCTCACCGGGAATAAAGTTTTCCCCTCTTTTCATCTTACGAATATTGTCAAAGAGATGACTGATCAGACGGAATTGTTCGAACAAGCGTCTGCAACCGCGTTGCAAAAGAGCCGGCTGCCTTGGATAACGGGTGGCCCTGAACAGTGCCTGGATCAATATGAATGGCGTCTTTATCATCTTTTCAACCAAACTGCCGGGTTTATCAAACATTGCATGGCGCAGTCTGAGACCGCACGGAAACATTTTAGCGTGATTAATTCTCATTTCAGCGGCAGTTTTGATGAATACAGCGGCTTTATCGCCATGGACGGACGTAAAAAGCCCGGAAAATCCTCCTGTTTTTCAGCCAGTGAACTGCAAAATTTTATGACATGCCCCTTTCAATGGTTCATCGAACAACGTCTCGGCATCCTTCCATCCGCGATTCCGCCGACTTCAGGCACCCCTGCTGCCGCCATAATTGATACAATTCTTGATCAGACGTTGAAAACATATCTGCAAGATCAGAACCTAACCCGAAGCAAACCGATTGAGACAATTATTGAAGAAAGTATCAGTCGCAAAATAGCACCTGAAAACGGTGTTGCGTCGCTTTATATGGAAAAGCTTAAGCTGGATATGACTGCAATGGCCCAAAATCTTTCAGAGCATTTGGATAAATGTATCCGGGAATCCCGCAAACCTCAATTTTTTGATCTGGGTTTCGGGAATAGTTGCAAACATGATACCATTGAAGACCCTGTTTCGGTTTCTATTGGCGGATGCACCTTCACACTAAAGGGCGTTATTAACCGTATTGATATCGCCGATGACACCGCTTTTATCATTGACTATCAAACTTCAAAAACGCACAACTATCAAAAAGCGGGCTTTCACCTGGGACAATACCTTCAACCGGCGCTGCATGCCGAAGTTTTGCAAGCCTTAACAGGAGGACGTTTTCCAGGGCTGGGAGCAGAGGTTAAAACAATTCATAGCGGATGTTTACCGTTGAAAGATAATGTGGATGAGTTGCTCTTTCTTTACGACGATAAAGCGCAATCTGAATTACAAAAAATCATCGTTTTCATTTTCAAGGCGATGTATCAGGGTTTCTTTTTTAAAACCGGAAATTGTGCCCAGTGTCATTACGCAACTATATGCGGCCCGGGTATCGCTGAATCCAGTCGTATAAAAATGGAAAATGCGTTGAAAGATGATACCTTGAATCAACTGTTAGAAACCTATAAACAGTTTGGGGGGGTCCGAAATGGCGTTTAAAAACAATGCCGGTGTTGAAGCGAGCGCCGGAACAGGAAAAACCACCCAGATGATACAAGCCCTCTTCGGAGGTCTTAAAGATGAAGTATTTGGCATTGATGAAATTGCCGTGATCACGTTTGCACCTGATGCGTCCAATGCGATGAAAACCGGTATTGCCATCCAGCTTCAGAACGCGCTGGACGCCGGCGATGAATGGGCTGTGCAGCCGTTAAAAAATCTGAGTGCCTGTTCCATCGGCACAATTTATTCCTTGTGTGAACGCATTCTCAGGGAAAGACCCGTTGAAGCCGGGATTGATCCGGATTTTACGGTGATGGACAAAACGCGTCAGGAGGAATTTTTTAAAACGGTGTACACAAATTGGCTGAATGAAAGGCTTGAAACGCATTACGAATTGTTTAGGAAAATTTTTCTGAAGCATGATATCCCGCTAAAAAATTCGGAAAAAAATAACAAGGATATATCACTTGAAGACCTTATCCGAACCGCTATGCACCATCGCGAACTGGCTCTTTTCCATCCACAAAAATCAGAACCGGTTAGAAAACTGTTGAACCAATTTATTGCCGAGTGTGAGCGACTGAAAGAAAATGCTCGGTATGGCGCCCTGCGGAAATGGATGAATCAATACATAAACGATCTTAAAGTAGGTCTGGCTGCGACAAAAAAAATTCCGGTAATATGGAATTTCAGTCCGGGAAATAAAGGTGGCGCCGCCAGTAAAAAGCTGCGTGATCAATGGAAAGCGGTTTGTTGGCGCTATACGGAGCAACTCAATTATACGATCAATTATCCGGAAATTCAGCGTTTGTATGAAAAAACCGACCAAATGCTCGCAAATTTTTGTGATTATTACCGTGAAACTTTGCATCTGCATGGGCAGTTGGACCGAGAGGAAATTGTGTGTCAGACCGAACATCTCCTGGCGAACCGTAAAGAGGTGCGCGAGTACTTTAAAAACAGGTTCGCGCATCTGTTTATAGATGGATTTGAGGATGCCGAACCGCTACAGATGCGCATCCTGTTTTACCTGGCTGAAAAAAAGGAGGAAACCGCCGAAACGTGGGAAGCGGTTAATTTTGAACCCGGTAAATTGTACGTCGTCAGTGATCCCTTACAATCTGTCGGCTGCTCCCAACGGGCGGATATTGAAATCTATTCGGCAGCCATGGCGCTAATAACCGGCGGCGCGCCTGAACATCCGGCCATTAATTATCGCTCATCCGAACCGCTGATCCGCCAGTTGAATCGTTTTTTTAAAGATCGTATCATTTCACCTGCGGCTAAAAACTGCCAACCGTCCTACATTCCCACGGCACCTTATCAAAAAAGCAAATCGGATGGAGCGATTATTTGCGTTGAACTTGTGATTAAATCCGCAACAATGCAAAGTCAAAATAGAAAGGCCGCCAGGGAAACAGAAGCCCAACTGACCGCTGCCTGGATTAAAAAAACAGTTGAGCGTGGAAAGTATTCTTACGCTGATTTCCTGGTGCTGTTCAGGCGTAATACGAATATACACCGCACCGCCGCTTGTTTGGAAACACTTCAAATCCCTTATCAAATGATCGGTGTGCGTTCTCATTTTCTTCACCGTGAAATCTGTGATATGGCCAACTTGCTCAATGCCCTGGCCAATCCGCTAGACAAGGTTAGCATTATAGCCACTTTGAAAGGCCCCTTTTTTTCACTTTCAGATCGCGAACTCTATACATGGAAACTACAAAAAAATGAGTTTGATTATCGTTGTGCAGATGAAAAGACCGATCACGTCGTGGGTTGCGCTCTGAATGAGCTGAAGTCATTGCATATTAAATCGAGCCATGTTCAGGCCGGCGTCCTTATTCAAAAATTACTCACTGCCAAAAATATCCTGGCATCTTACAAGGCGTCTTATCAAGGCCGACAGAAACTTGTAAATCTGATTAAAACGATTGAAATTTTAAAAAACTTTGGCAAAACCCCCTTTTGTGATATTGCCGGCGCGTTTGACAAATCAGTTTCGGGTCCGTCGGCAATGTCCGCTTTTTCGCCTTGTACAGGGCAAACAGATGTTGTCCGGTTGATGACAATCCGCCAAGCCAAAGGCTTGGAAAGTAAGATTGTCTACCTGGCCGATAGTACATCCCCAAATATATGTGCCAATGATCTTTTTATCAATAACCGTCAGGAACGCATCATTTATAAACTCGCTGATTATGAAAGACCTGAATTTAAATATTGGCAGGCTGTTGATCATTTGAGAAACGAAGCCGAAGCGGAACGTCTCCGATATGTTGCGGCAACCCGCGCAAAAAAATTGTTAGTAATCAATAAAATACCATTCAAAGGTGCTGACAAGACCTTTGCCGCCCCCTTTTGGGATGCGGACTCAATCAAAACGGAAAAAAAAGTGCTATCCGATCTTGAATTTGTTATAGGTAAACCTGAACCGGTGCCGCAACCGCGCAACCTATCCCGAATGAAAATTGAATGGGAGTATATCCGCAAATCACTGACCCATGCGATTGCCAAAACAGCCGTGCCATCGATTCAGATCGCCAACCCTTCAACAGCGTTTTCACCAAACAATGAACGCCACAGCAAAGTTCTTTGCCCTATGAATACACCGGATATTCCGTGTAAGCTAGATTCAGGGGCATCGATCGGTTCCATGGCCAATAAGTTACTGGCGAATCATTCCGCCGACCTGGCCACTTCCGCCAAAACCCTTATTGCCGATACGGGGAGTAAAATAGACCGGTGCGTCCTGATTAAAATCGTGAACAATCTTAAGAAAAAGGCCCTGCAAAAACGTATCGACAATGCCGGTACCGTCTTACGGGATATCCCCTTAAAGTTTCAACACCATGACGGTATTTTTTATGATGGCATGATCGATCTTCTTTTCAAAGAGGATGACGGTTGGGTGCTGGTTGATTTTCAGGCGATTCGGGTCAACCGGAAATGCAATATAAACAAGGTGAATCAAGAATATGAAAGGCAGATGTCAATTTATACTGAGGGACTGCGCAAGATCGGCATTAATGTAAAAGAGTCTGTTTTGGCATCAGACTGAGATGTACAAACGCTTACAAAAGCAATTCCAAAATGCTAGCGGTCGTCGGTAAATACAAGATGTTTTCGGCATCCTTCATTGCCCAGTTTACAATTTGCAATATCAGGCAACCACAAGGGATTGCCCCTACAATGGAAATGCTCGAAACAATGTAGGGGCAATCCCTTGTGGTTGCCTGATGAAGGGGATTTCTTAATCCGTATAATCAATCCTAATCAGTAATTCGGATTTAAAAAAGTGTAAACTACTTTGAGCCTCCTATGAAGGATGCCATGTTTTCCTGTATTTTTATAAAATTTATTAGCTAAAAATATTGAATCATTCAATTTAAAATACAGCTCATTTTTAATCTTGACTTGAAATCATCAATAAGATAACTATCATTTATAGATGACAAGGGGGATTGTCAGTTGTCTCCCTAAGCGCTATAAAAACGCATTTTAAGCGGTGTTTCCAAAATATGTTATCATCCGCGCCCGTAGCCCAGGGGATAGGGCGTCAGCCTCCGGAGCTGAAGATCGCTGGTTCGAATCCAGCCGGGCGTACCAACCCTTACCACCCTTCCTTTTCATTAAATTGCAAACAAACGATCACCGGTATACGTCATCTCTTTTATCTACTTCTGAGCTTGGCGCAGATGGGTTTCGACCTGCCTACGATAGGTGGTATCCCGGTAAGACGTTTGCGGCTGTCAGTGTCCGGTAGTTCATCTCTTCCAGGTAGTCGGCAAAACTTTGCCGGATAGAGGCTTCATCGTCTACAATCAATATCTTTTTACGGTTTCGTTCATTTATTCCTTTTTTCCTTCCTTTCTTAAGAGCCTGTTTGAAAAGTCTTAAATCGGCTGCAAAAGCGTGAGAGCGGTTCT
>JAOZRC010000347.1 GCA_029940345.1 Desulfobacterales bacterium | reverse complement strand
AGGCTGATGTCAGGTTTCGTTCCTCAACCCAACCTACGTCTGTCCCGCCTTATGTCGGTAGCCACGTTCGTCAATCGGTTAATCACTTTTTATTAAATATGAAACCCCGAATTGGTATTTATAAGACGGTTTTCCCCCTGTATTCGGAAACCTTTATTAGTGAACAGGCGCGAGCGCTGCGACAGTTTGAACCGGTGTTTCTGATCAGAAATAAAACCGGGGAGGTTAATTTCGAATATTTATGTTGTCGTGACGCCTATGGTGGGAAACTGCGATCACCCCTTTTCGCCTTAACACATGCATCCCTTTTTTTCGGACATTCAGACAAGATTGCCAAGTTAAATTTAATCCACGCTCATTTCGGATTTGATGGCGTTTATGCCATGCCCCTTGCCCGGAAAGCTGAAATTCCTTTGATTGTTACGTTTCATGGCAATGATGCGACCGCTACGAAAGAAGCCTTATTCAGATCAGGAAAATTATTTCAAATATATTTTCGGCTTTATGAAAAAAAATTAATAACTTACGCTGCAAAATTTATCGCCGTTTCCAAATTTATTGAGAACAGGCTCATCCTGAAGGGGTATCCGCCATCCAAAATTGTTCAACACTATATCGGTGTTGATATTGATAAAATCAGGCCAATAAACAAACAATCGACCCATCGAAAAAGAGATGATCGTTACATTTTGTGCGTTGGTCGGCATATCGAAAAAAAGGGGGTGGATACGCTATTAAAAGCGTTTGCCCGCATTTGTCGTAAACATGGATCCGTAAAACTGATACTGATAGGTGATGGCCCTTTAACACAAAACCTGGTAAGGTTGTCTGAAAGGCTGGGTATTGAAAAGCGGGTCATTTTCAGGGGAGCCCAATCGCACGCCCAAGTAATCAAATTGATGCGACATGCGGAAATATTTGCACTTCCCAGCCAAACGGCGCGTTCCGGTGATAGCGAGGGACTCCCTATTGTTTTTAATGAAGCATCCGCATGCGGCATCCCTATCGTTGCCACCGAGCATGCCGGTATTCCCGAAGCCGTTATCGACGGTGAAACCGGTTTTTTGGTGTCGGAAAAAGATGATAGCGCCTTGACAGAGCGTTTGGACCTGCTGATATCAGACCCTGGATTGGCTCACAATATGGGTATGCGGGGGCGTGAATATGTTTGCGATATATTTTCAATCAAGCGACAAGCATTGAAATTAGAAAATATTTATAACTCTGTCTTGTAACTTCATGAACCGAAATCGGAGAGTGGAGAGCAGTTATTTATTATTGCCGTTCTATTTAATGATATCTTGTTTCATATTATATCGCAGCAACCATCGTTTCTTTAGTTTTATGTACTCCAGATATGCTCGGGGTGCCAAGAACATTGCCAATCGGCGGCGAATGGTTTTATAGTCAGTTTTTTGGTAAAGCGCTCTTTTTAGTAGCCGGGTTCTATTGATAAAACCGGTGTCAAACATGGCGATTTCATCTGATATGACATCCACTTTTTTCGTAATTATATCATAAAGTTTATCAAATTCACCCTTTCTTTCAGGTTGACAGGCATACACAGTGGCAATATCTGCAAGCCATGCCTTGAAAACCAGTTTATAATCAAGCGCCCTTGATTTACGTTCGGTGTAAAACATTTTAACACTGCGTAAATCACCCATCGGTTTGGATAGATTTCCATCATGCCGGCGATATAGCACCAAAGGCTCCCCAATGATGTGAATCCCACCTATCAAGCCGGCTCTGAATGCAATAACTATATCTTCGTGCCAGACACTGTCCGGCAACGGCCCGAAAAAATCAAAAAGGCGTTTGGCGCAAGCATGTGCGCTGCCATAAATCCCACCGTTGTTGGCAACGAATGCGTTTAAGGAAAGTTCATTCAGACTTGACGGAATTATACGGTGCATTCCGAACTGACGGCCCTTGTCATCAATAATAACCATATCAGAACTGATTGACTGCGCCCTTTTCCCTGATTTTATATATGCCTGAAAAATTTTTTCAGTTCTTTGCGGCAGCGATATATCATCACCGGCGGCGCCAATAATCAGCTCACCTGAAGATAAGCGGACGACATAATTAACATGCCCCCCGATACCAAGATTGGTCTCGTTGCGGTTGAGAATGATTTGATGGGGGCCGTTATATTGGGAAATTTCATCCTGAATAATGGCATAAGTGCGGTCGGTTGAACAATCATCCGAAATGATGATTTCCAAAGGCGAATAGGTCTGCGCCAATGCGCCCTGAACGGCTTCACGGACAAAACGTTGCTGGTTGTACGTTAAAAGCGTAAAAGTCAATAATGGTTTGCTCATAGTCAATTAACGGTTGTTTGGCACCAATTCCCTGGCTTCGTCATTAATTTGTTTTGTTTTTAACCAATATATCCATGATTTCAGGGATATACTGATCCGCTTTACTGACATGAAAACTACATGCGGCGGCGGCATGATGGCCGCCGCCCTCAAAAGCGGTCAGCATCTGCCCGACATTTACATTACAATTGCGGTTGAAAATACTGTGGCCTACGCTGACAACGACCTGTTGTTTCGATTCATCGGCATAAAATATCCTCGCACTGACAACTGTTTCAGGGAACAACGAATACACCAAAAAACGATTGCCATGCGGCGCTTTTTCAAAACTGCGAAAATCGCTAATCGCTGCCTGCCCGATTACCTGGGTGTATTTTTTCAAATAGGTTTTATATTTTTCATTGCGTTCAATCACAGATGCGCAGCGTTTTCGGATTTCCGGTCGATCTGTTATTGCTTTGATAGGCAATTTCCGCAGCATTGTGACGAGTGTGTCCCAGTAGGGAGCGTCATTTTTTTCCATCCCCGCAATTGTCATGGAAAGCATAATGTAGGGGTGTTTTTCAGGATAGCGCACTTCTTCTTGTGAAAAATCAGCAGAGTCAATTTTATCCGCCGCGCGAACCAATTCACCGTAGTCTTGCTTGAATTTGTCCTGGTAGTATTCAAAAATAACACCCGCCGCTGACGGGGCAATTTTCATGACGCCTTTGTAAGAGTGATTTATCCGATTGGTGTAATGATGATCGAACCATAAACTGCAACGATTATCAAAAGGCAAATTTGCCAGGATATCTCCTTTTCTAATCGTCGTCCGCTTTTTTTGAATATCAGCGGGTTCCACCCACTTCACCGGGTTTGTAACGGATTCAGCTTCATACAGCAATACCGCGCAAACGACACCGTCAAAATCAGGACGAGTTACAATTCTCATAATAGTAATTTCCGATTGATTATATTGTTTCTTAGTATTAATATCTCGGGTCAGATGTAGGGATTGATAAATTGATTAAATGGGCTACTGATTCGGATTGCTCTTATCGAGTACATTTCTGACTGTTTGAGCAATATCAGACATGGCTAAAGGTTTTATCATCAGAGCCGCTATTCCTGTCAATCCGGATTTTATATCAACCTGGGGTTGCCTGTATCCGGTCGTACAAAAGATAATCGGAATATCCGGTCTGATTTTTAAAATTTCGGATGCCAACGTTTCTCCGCTCATTTTGGGGAGTGTCATATCAGTGATAACAAGATCAAAGCTGTCAGGATTTAGACGAAATTCGGTAAGCGCTTTTTCAGGGTCGCTCCCGGCTCTGGTTTGATATCCCAAGTGTTCCAGTATTTGTTTGGAAACTTCCGCGCCGGCTTCTTCGATATCAACAAATAGAATACGCTCTTTGCCTTTAGATAGGCCCTCCCTGTCGCCTTGGAAAAGCGTTTCATTTTCGTAGTGATGAAACCGCTCCATAATACCCGTAGACTGTTGGGCTATTTCAAGCGCCTTTTTAAGATAGCGCCCCCCTGGCTTTTCCGCCGGAAATTCCGACTGCGCCATCACTATCATTCGCTCCATCTCCGAAACAAGCGTGTTAAAATCATGGACGACGTTGTTAACCGGTGATTTCATGGCACCTGTATTATTTTTCTTATTTTGCTGGATCTTTTTTCTTAGTTCGGTCTGTTGGGTAATATCCCGACCGATTCCCACAGTTCCGATGATCTGGCGTTTTTCGTCAAATACGGGCGACTCATGGATATCCATGACAAAATACTTGCCCCTGATGATACCTTCTTTTAAGTATTTTACCGGTTTTTCAGGCGTTTCAGTGACATGCTCAGAACAATCGTTCATTTTTTCGATTGGTTTTTGCGACCGCTTGTCTTTTTTCCAGTCGATAAAAAACGCTTCGGTTTTGCCGATGGCATCTTGAGGGTCATCACAATTCAACAATTTTTCAGACATCTTACGATTTACGAATAAAAATTGCTGCTCCGGGTCTTTCGCCCAAATATAATCAGAGGTATGATCCGTCATAAGTCGCACCATTTGATGGATTTGAAGATGCTTTTGGCGGCTTTCACGAAGCCTCTTTTCCATTCGTACGCGTTTGCTGATATCTCGAAAAGCGGCCAGAATTGATATGCCATGATCCATCGTAACGATTGCCGAAGTCATGTCCATGAAACGCTTCGCACCGTTAGCACGGCGAAATTCCTGCGTGAACACGGTTCCGAATACTTGGGGATCTTTTATCAGCTCATCTTGTGACCGTTGTTTAGGGGACGGGAAAAGAATTTTAAAGTTTTTTCCTTTCAGCTCACTGAGTTTATAGCCAAATAAGTGTGAAACCATCTGATTGACTTTTAGGATTGTTCCGTCGATGGCATCAATAACCATCAGGGCGTCCGGGGAGTTTTCAAAAATGGCATTGAAGTTTGCCAGCGCTTTACGCAACTGTGTTTCAGCCTGTTTACGTTTTGCCGTTTCATCTTTTAACGCACCTGATTGTAGCACAATGTCTTTATCGCTTAATCTCCGGGTCATCAGAATATCCTTTTGCTTTTCATAAATAAGATATTGAGCGCAAGGCCATAAAAGGCGGCATTTTTAGCGTTCCAGAGTTCATTCTCCGCTTCTAGGATTTGTTACAAATTTCATCAATCCAATGCAAATAGGCGTCCGAGCCGTTGTGTATAGGCATGGAAATAATCTCAGGAACATCGTAGCTGTGATGTCGGGTGATAAATTGTTCAATTTCATCGTATCGTTCGGTCTGCGTTTTAATCAGTAAAAGCCGTTCTTCATCTTTATTTACTTTGTTTTTCCATTCATAGTAACTGGTTATGCCGGTAATTTGGACACACGCGGCCAAGTGTTTTTCCACCAGGGAACGCGCCAGTTCTTCAGCTTCCTGATTATTTGGGCAGGTGGTCAGGACAAGGCTGTTTTTTCCTCCTGATGCCATTTTATTCTTTTTCCCTTCAATATTTTTTACCATTTTCGCCTAACATGGGCACGAAACGCACCGGAATAATGGCTTTTCTTATGATTTCACCATTTTGCTTAGTCAGTAAAACCAACTCCTGGGCAAACGTCTTTCCCACCGGGATCACCATTTTGCCGCCCTCGGCCAATTGTTTTTTTAATGGCTCGGGAATATGCGTTGGCGCACAGGTGACAATAATCGCATCAAACGGGCTATGTTCTTCCCAACCTTTATAACCATCGCCAATCTTGACGTTGATATTGGTATACTCTAAATCCGCAAGCAGTTTTTGGGCGCGTTGTCCTAAAGTTTCGACAATCTCAATTGTATAAACATAGTTACAAATTTCAGCCAATACGGCGGCCTGATAACCGGAGCCGGTTCCGATTTCGAGTACTTTTTCATTTTCCTTGAGGTCCAGAACCTGCGTCATGAGCGCCACGATATAGGGCTGTGATATGGTTTGGTCTTCGCCAATCGGCAAAGGACGGTCTTCGTATGCCTGGTTTTGATACTTTGAGGGGACAAACCTGTGCCGCTCAACTTTACGCATGGCCTGAAGCGTCGCCGGATCGTTGATTCCCCGGGATTCTATCTGTGTCCGGATCATAGCTTCGCGCTGTTTAACAAAACGCGACGGATCCGCATCTTCAGCTTTGCATGAAGTTCCGAACGCACTGGCAACAATCATATATAGAAGAAAATAGATTCGTCTCATTTTTCCTCCCTGGTTTAGCTGTC
Source organism: Desulfobacterales bacterium (assembly GCA_029940345.1). GTDB lineage: Bacteria > Desulfobacterota > Desulfobacteria > Desulfobacterales > JAUCGF01 > JAUCGF01. The sequence continues at coordinate 2 of JAOZRC010000347.1, read as the reverse complement.
TA
>JAOZRC010000346.1 GCA_029940345.1 Desulfobacterales bacterium | reverse complement strand
AACGTCGAACTTTCAACATCGAACTTTCAACATCCAATAAGGAAACGGGATTGAATTTCACCTTTGCGCAGGGTTGCGGCCATCGTTTCGAGGCTGCGAATCTTGTAAGGAGCAAGTCGCTCAATAATCTATCCAGCATTCTGGTGGCAGCCTCGGATGCCAAAACTGACAATTGATTTTAATTCATATTTGAGATTTAACTAACGTAAATATTTTATTGAGGAGGAATATTATGACATCTGGCGTAGCGCCTGATTTTAAAGCCTTTTTAAAACAACCGGAAGTGCAAAAAGCCATCAGCAATATTAACCCGGAATTGAGAGACCGCCGTCGTTATAAACCATCTCAATGCAACGTGCTCACCGAAGCCTACACGATGCTTCAAAAGCAGGAACAATATCGTTTTGACATTGATCCGGAGGCCAAAAAACTGTTGCCGAAAATCATTGACAAGCGTGTGGAAAAAATTGTGAAGGCGACGAACCCTGGAAGCGCTTTCAAGTACCGGTATGGAAAAAAACGTAAAATTGGCATTGTCTTTTCAGGCGGGCCGGCACCGGGCGGACACAATGTTATTTCCGGACTTTATGACGCTGTTAAAAAGGCCAATCCTGACTCTGAAATATGGGGCTTTTTAATGGGACCCGATGGCATCATCGAAAACGAAGCGAAACACCTGACAAAGGATATTATTGATTATTATCGCAATCTGGGCGGCTTTAGCATGATTAAAACCGGCCGCACCAAAATCGACACGCAAGAAAAAATTGAATTGTCCAAAGAGACCTGCAAAGCATTGGAATTGGATGCGCTGGTGGTAGTGGGTGGCGATGATTCCAACACCAACGCCGCTTTTTTGGCCCAGGAGATGTACGATGACGGCATCCAGGTGATCGGCGTTCCCAAGACAATTGACGGCGATGTGCAGGCCAAAGATGCCAATGGTAAAGTCTTGTGTGCCATGTCATTCGGTTTTCATACCGCCGCGCGCTCTTTTTCCGCAGCCGTGAGCAACCTTTGCACAGATTGCAGTTCGGATGTCAAGTATTGGCATATCTGCAAGGTCATGGGAAGATCTGCCAGCCATATCGCCCTGGAAATCGCCCTTCAAACCCACGCAAACATTACGCTGATAGGCGAAGACATCGCCAATTACACCGACTCTGCGCAGGTTGATCAGGCTGAAAAAGATGGCAAGATTGATTTCAGAGCCTACGGTATTACGCTGCGACATCTTTCCCGCGTACTCTGTAACGCCATTGTTCGCCGAGCCGAGGCGGGGAAAAACTACGGTGTCATGGTTATCCCGGAAGGCGTCTTGGAATTTATCAATGAAATTCAAATGCTGATTATCAAACTCAATACAATTATCGCCCTGCATAACCGCACCCATGATGACGATTTTCACACCGCATTTCCGACATTGGAAAGCAAATTTGAACAACTGCGCCGTATAACGCGTCGCAAGACAGGCGCCGCAGGTATCTGGAATCAACAAGATCATGATTTATTTAGCGATATGCCGGATTTTTTCCAGGAAGGCCTTCTGACGGAACGGGACAGCCATGGCAATTTTCAATTTTCATTGGTAAAAACCGAAAAAGTTCTGATGGAAATGGTCAAGGATTACCTGAAAGAATTAGCAGATACAGGGAAGTACAAGCAGGGGATATCCAAAGCCTGGTTCCGGAAAACATTAATCCGGGAAAATATTGACCCTGATCTGTTCGGGCCCGTGTTATTCAAGAACTATGCTGATGATATGTTAGTGCTGAAAAGAGCGATCATATCAAAAAAAACTTTTGAACTGGCGCTGAAAAAGAAAAAACTCATAGACAAAGAGGGGAGTGTTCCGGCCTCGATTGAAAAAGTCTACAATAAAACAGTTCCGAAATTCAAAACCCAGACCCATTTTTACGGTTATGACGGTCGAGGCAATGCACCGACCCGTTTCGATTGTATTTATACCTATAACTTGGGATTCACCGTGTTTAGCCTGATCGCCAACGGTGCCACCGGCGTGATGGCCGCCATTCGAAACCTGGAAAAAGAATTTTCCGAATGGGAACCCATCGGCATTCCTATCGCACCATTGATGAGCCTTGAAGAGCGCAAAGGTAAACTTGAGCTGGTATTGGAAAAAACCCTGGTGGATGTCAATTCCAATGCGTTTAAGGTGGTTGAAACGCTTAGAGAAAAATGGCTGGCCGCACAACCGGGACCGGACCAATTCCGTAAACCGGGGCCGATTCGGTTTGATGGTGCCAGCGAAGAAAACCGTCCGTTGACGCTTCAGTTGAACGGACTGGAAAGCGGCTGCGAATAAATCAGGAAAGCAAAAAAAATACCTGAAGGAGATTACCAATGAACCTGTTTGAAGTTAACCTGGATACATGCAATCAGGATGGAATTTGTGCGGCCGTTTGTCCGGCCGGATTGATCGAACTGCGCGAGAATGCCTATCCCACACCCGTTGCCGGAGCTGAGGAGGTTTGCATCCGCTGCGGGCATTGTGTGGCCGTATGTCCCACAGGCAGTTTGGCGCATCGTATAATGACACCAGACCAATGTGTGCCCATTCGGAAAGATTTTAAATTAAGCACGGAACAATGCGAGCATTTTCTGAGAAGTCGTCGTTCCATACGGGTTTATAAAAATAAGCCGGTTTCTCAGGATGAACTTGCCAAACTCATTGAAATTGCACGTTATGCGCCATCCGGCCATAATTCCCAGGGTGCCCAATGGCATGTTTTGGGTAACCCGGATGAACTAAAACGCCTTGCGGGAATTGTAATTGACTGGATGCGGTATGTGATCGCCAATATGCCGGAATTGGCTGTGGCGATGCAATTGGAAAGAACCGTTAAGCGATGGGAAGCGGGCGCGGATGTGGTTTTACGCAATGCGCCGGTTTTGATAATCGCATACGCTGAAAAAGATGATCGTACGGCCCCCGCGACCTGCACAATCGCCCTGACGTATCTTGAATTGGCCGCAACCAGTATGGGCTTGGGCTGTTGTTGGGCGGGATATTTCAATGCCGCGGCCACCACTTTTCCGCCGATGATAGAAGCGTTGGCGCTTCCCCAAGGACATCAGTCATTCGGTGCGATGATGGTGGGGTATCCCCAATTTAAGTATCAGCGGCTGCCTTCGCGCAAGACGCCTAAAATTACTTGGCGTTTGAAATAAAACAGATGGGATCAGGCCGTTGTATCAGCATGCACTTAAAGAGAAGATCGTAATAAAAAAACGCTATGCGCTTGGTTTTTTGGCTGTGGCAGCCATCGCTCTGGTGTGGTTAATCTTCCATCAGCAGCTACCTAATCCGTTGTTCAAGGCGCCTTTTTCCACGGTTCTTTCAGATCGCAACGGTGAACTGCTGGGCGCCGCCATTGCCAAAGATGAACAGTGGCGTTTTCCGCCGCCCAATCTTAACAAATCGGGTCTAAACAAATCGGGTCTGAATAAACCGAATCATAATAAGCAGGGTCAAAATCGGTTAGCGCCCAAATTTGTCAAAGCCCTGCTTTGTTTTGAGGACCGCCGTTTTTACAGTCATGTGGGCATTGATCTCTGGGCGGTTATACGCGCGTTTTGGTTAAACCTGCGGGAACGCCGGGTGGTCAGTGGTGCTAGCACGATTACGATGCAGGTCATTCGGCTGGCACGTAAAGGAAGGCCGCGCACGGTTTCTGAAAAACTGATCGAGATGGTCTGGGCGTTGCGGTTGGAAGTCACCCGCACCAAAGAACAGATTCTCATGCTGTACGCCGCTCATGCGCCTTTCGGTGGTAATGCAGTAGGTGTATGGGCGGCGTCATGGCGCTATTTCGGACGGCGTCCGGAACAATTATCCTGGGCCGAAGCCGCAATGCTGGCGGTCCTTCCCAATAACCCGGCTTTGGTTCATCCTGGTCGCAACCGCGCATATCTGAAACGTAAAAGAGATCGTCTCCTAGCCCGCATGCGTCAAGAGCGTTTAATTGATGCTTTATCCTGCCAACTGGCCCAAGCCGAGCCGCTGCCGTCTAAGCCGCATCCGCTTCCCCATGCGGCGCCGCATTTGCTGGCCAAATTGCAAGCCGCCAGCCACAAGCGTTCAACATCTCGTTTTCAAACAACATTAGATAAACCAATCCAGATGCGTGCCGATATGATTATCCGCCGCCATAGCGCACGGTTGGCGACTAATGGCATTCACAATGCCGCCGGTTTGATCCTGGATGTAAAAAGCGGCGCTGTTTTGGCCTACATCGGTAATGTCGCCAAGCTCAATCCGGCCCGTCATGCCAACTATGTGGATATTGTCACGGCTCCGCGCAGCACCGGCAGTATCTTAAAACCATTTTTATACGCCGGTATGCTTCACAGCGGTGAACTGCTTCCCAATCAATTGGTGCCCGACATCCCCACTCGATTCGGTGGTTTTGCACCCGAGAATTATGAACGCACCTATTTGGGGGCAACGCCGGCCTTTCATGCGCTGGCGCGTTCATTGAATATTCCGGCCGTTCGTTTGTTAGCAGAATACGGTATTGATCGGTTTTATGCGTTGTTGGTGCGGATGGGAATGACGACGCTACGCTATCCGGCCAAACACTACGGATTGTCCCTGATTTTAGGCGGGGCCGAAGGCACGCTTTGGGATATCACCGCTATGTATGCGGGATTGGCGCGGGGGGCGTCACAATCGGTTGGGCCTCATTTTGAAGCATCGCTATTTTTTAAACCTCATTATTTGATACCGGACAACGATTTACCGGCGGTTAAGACTTCCAGGCAATACAGCGATGCCGCACCGTTGGGCGCCGCCGCTTGCTGGCTGACTTTGAAAGCGCTACTGGAAGTGGTTCGTCCCGGTGTGGACAGCGCCTGGCGTGACTTCGCCTCACATCGTAAAATTGCCTGGAAAACCGGCACCAGTTATGGTCTGCGCGATGGCTGGGCCGTTGGTGTAACACCGAAATACGCGGTCGGCGTCTGGGTGGGCAATGCGGATGGTGAAGGAAGACCCGACCTGACCGGCATTGCGACCGCGGCACCCATTTTATTTGAGCTTTTCGGTGTGTTGGATGAAAGTGCGTGGTTTAAACGTCCTTTTCATGCCTTATCCCAAGTCAAAATATGCGCGCATAGCGGGTATCGTGCCGGGCCGCACTGCGCGTCCACCGAAGCGATGCTGATTCCGCACGCCGGATTACGATCTGTGCAATGTCCGTATTGCCGGATTATCTGCTGCGATTCTAAGCGTAAATGGCGGTTGCACACACAATGTGCGCCGGTTGCGGAGATAAATCCCGTGAAATGGTTTGTTCTGCCGCCGGCGATGGAGTGGTATTATAAGCGCAGGCATTCCGGTTATCGGACGCTTCCGCCTTTTCGTCGTGATTGCCTGGAAAAGTTGGCGCAAGATGGCCTGCCCTCGTTGTCTTTGATCTATCCGGAAAAAAGAGGGCGAATTTATATCCCGCTTGAACTTGATGGCCAACGCGGCCGCACGGTCTTTAAAGCCGCCCATCGTAATCCGGAGACAACCATATTCTGGCATCTGGATGCCGAATATCTCGGTGCCACACATGATTTGCATCAGCTTGCGCTGGCACCGTCGCCGGGCGTGCATACGCTGACTTTGGTGGACTTGAACGGTGAACAGTTGGCGCGTAAATTTACGGTATTAAACATTAAGTAGGTCGGGTTAGCGAGAGCGTAACCCGACAGAAATGTAACCGTTCACTCCCCCTACGTTTAAGCTAACGCGGGACAGCTTCCCGCGCTACACCCTCACGCACGGTTGCGATCATGTAGAGCGGAAAGCTGTTCCGCTTCCGGTGCGAACACCATTCCGGTTGTTGATATGTCCGGAGTGCAAGCTTCATCTTGCGTGTCCAAATGGCGCAACAGGCAAGCTGAAGCTTGAACTCCTTTAGCTTCACTGAACGTCCCAACTATCCATATCCGCCGTCAGAACTCCGTTTTCGTGCAACATCTTTTCAACAGGAGCGTCAAAGCCTTTGACACTGATATAAACCGGACAGATAAACCGTATTTTTTTGTCTTCTTGCA
>JAOZRC010000987.1 GCA_029940345.1 Desulfobacterales bacterium | reverse complement strand
TGAGGATATTTGCTGTCACATCCGGCCGGTAGTAAACTGACCGAAACCGGGAAGCCGGGAAGAAATCAGGCGTTTGATCAATGCCGTGGTTAATGTGCCAGCCAATCAAATCTTCGCCGCCTGCGGATGCCGCATAGTATCCGGATGGCGTCCACATCACCCAGCGTTTGGTGTCTTTATGGAGAAATAAAGTTAATAGCTCTTTCCCATCGGTCATGCGATACCAGCGGATGGTGCCGTCACCTAAGGCGGCAATGGCCAGCTTGCTGTCGCCGGAAATATTGACCGCATACACCGACCCATTTACAGGCGACATCCATTTTTTCAAAACGCCGGTTTGCGTGCGTGTGTAGCAGCGTAGATACCATCCTGTACCTAGCACAAAACGCTCGCCATCAGGAGCGATGGACAGGCAGATTGATTGTTCCCGTTTCTTTAATTCGATTTTATTGCCATTCAGGGTCGGCTCCGTATGATATTTCCAGTTGGTGAACGCATGGTTAGTGTCCTCTGTAATCGAAGGTTTCATTCCGGCCAGGATTTCAGATAATGGCTGTTTTTTTAGGACCCGGTCCGCCACGTCAAAAATAAGCAGATTGTTATCCCGTTTTGATATTCCACTAACCATCAGGCCGTCTTTGGATATCCGTAATTCTTTGTATCCCCAGTGATAGTCAATTGTTTGTGGCATTATCTTGAGGACTTGATTGCCATTGCGGTCAAAAGTTCCCCAAACTGAATCAAACGTGCCGTAAACAACACCGCCATTTTTAAGCCCGATCAATTGATTTACTGTGTTTGATGAAGCGATCAATCCCGAGTGTTCCCCCTGACCGCCATTTTTCCAGATACGAATAGGAGTATCACCATTACGATACCACCAACGCCCTGACGCCATGAGGCGTTGCCCGTCTGATGACCAAGCGACCGTTGTGGGGTTGCCATTGGGTACACCGAATGTGGCCGGTTCATATAATAGAGACAAGTCGGAAGCTGACAGCACCTGAATTTTATCGGAGCGCCGAAATGCCGCTGCTATTTTGCGACCGTCTGGCGAAAAGGCGACGCACTGCAGTTTTTGACCGGGTAAAACCTTGCGTATGATAATGGGCTTAAAATTGGAATCAAACACCCGGATAAATCCATCATGCGAAGCCGTAACCAAGCGGCCATCCGGCGCAAAATCAACCCAATTAGTAGTATACCCATCGGATCTGCCATGATAGACGACCCGGTGCCAGGTGTCGGTGCTGAATACTATTAGCCCCTTCCTATACATACCTGCAGCCAAATAGCGGCCATCCTTTGAAAAGGCCAGATGAAAAATCGAGCCGCAGTAACTGATATCACTATGTCGGACACGACGCCGGATTTCACCGCTGGCAAGATCGATGATAAAAATTCCTACACGATGATCGTAACCGCCGGCGGCGATGGTTTTTCCGTCAGGAGACAGCGCCGCCGCGAAAAGTCCACCAAATTTTCCCTCCCCAATGGGCACGCGAATCACTTTGATCAGCTCCCCGGTGCCCATGTTCCATACCCGAACCGATTTATCTTTCGAACAGGTGACCAGCATCTTTTCCGCGGCATCAACAGATATTCTGCTTATTTCACTGTTATGTGCATTTGTTTCAATCCGCAGAAGGGGTTCCGATACAACCCATTTAT
>JAOZRC010000345.1 GCA_029940345.1 Desulfobacterales bacterium | reverse complement strand
GCCGTAAGGCGCTGCTTTTCCGACGCCCTCACGGGCGCACTACGAGCGCTGTCATCGCTTGGAATAAACCTGGAACACTGGGGACAAATCTTTTCTCGAAGATGTCAACCTTGCCGGAGCAAAACTCACCCAAGCCAATCTATCCGGCGCTATATTGGCCAGGGCCAACCTGCGTGGCGCCGATTTAAGAGAGGCTGATCTGGAAAACGCCAGCCTCGGCGCTTCCGATCTGGTTGGGGCCGACCTCACCGATGCCGATCTGACCCATGCGATTTTGAGCAAAGCCGATCTAAGTTCAGCGCGTCTGATTCGCTGCCGGATGGAAGGCGCCGACCTTCTTGAAACCATATTGGAGAATACCGATTTGAGTGAGTCGGTTTTCACCGATGCAATTTTTATTGAAAACAATCTTAGCGGCGCTATTTTTCACAAAGCTGATATATCGAATGGAACGTTTATAAAAACCTCGCTTGAAAACGCTGACTTCACCCAGGCGGTGGCTGAAAAATGCAATTGGATCGAAATCAGGGCGGACGGAGCTGTTTTTACCGAAGCAAATATGGAAAATTCCCGGTTTGTCGCCGGTTGCTCTTTAAAGGGCGCCAATTTCCAGTACGCCTTCCTGGATAAATCGAACCTGATGGACGCCGATCTGGAACAGGCTGATTTTTACGGGGCCAGCTTAAATATGGCAAATCTGGGCAATGCCAATCTTAACGCAGCCATTTTTTATTGTGCCGAGGCCAAACAGGCTCAATTTATCAAAGCGGACCTCTCCGGAGCCAATATGCGATCAATGAATCTTATGGAGGGTTCACTGATGAAAGCCTGCCTCGTACAAGCCGATTTACAGGACAGTAATTTATACGGCGTCGAATTGACGCAAGCGGAACTTGACAATACTGATTTCCGCTCTTGGGCGCGCAGCACGTTGCCTGAGCTGAAGACCAGGCTTGAAGCCGCTGCGACTCAGACCGGCAACCGGTCCGACCGTCTGCATTTCGAAGCAATGGCTTGGCGTATCCGGCGCATGCTCACCGCCAATGAATAACCGCTTTCAGCCGGCTGCTGAATGACGTGCCGGGCCGGTTGGGAATGTTACAACTGCAAGCTTAAATATTGGGTGTTGACAGAGTTGCCCAAAGGGGATTTGATGTTATGGGTCGGATTCAGTTGTTAATTAATAAAAATTTTAAGATGAAACCGGAGAAAACACAAAAGGCAAGGTAAAAACCTGATACTTATCTTGGCAACCGGAAAGCATAACTTTCTATAAATGGAGGAGTGTTTATGAAAACGAAAATAAGTATGGCATGGCTGGTTGCAGTTGTTACATTATGTTCTCTTTTAAGCCTTAACGTTCTTGCACAGGACAACAAGCCTGCACAAAAATGGCATGAACCGATTACACAGCAATTTATAACGATGGTAGAACATAATTCAGAGATTAAAAAATTGCTTATGGAATCAATTGAAAAGGCAAAAAAAATCAATCCGGACAGGGTAACAAATCCGGCCCAGACATTAGAAGAATATTATACCTTTATAGATTGGGCGGCAAAGGCAATGCCTTGGTCGATTCTACCGAATCTTCCGTATCCCAAGTTGTACGAACAAATCGATCAGAGTTTGGATTACTGTTATTTCATTAATGACCAACCGCTTAACGAATTAGAAAGTAAAGGCTATTACAACAATTCACTACAATACCATGAACCATATCGTACATGGTTAATCAATTTTGCAAAAGAATGGGGTGTGTATTTAAGCACAGAGGAATCGTGGAATGATGAGTACTACAAAAAGGCTTTACAAGATGAAAGATTCGGATTGCAGAAAGGTTGGTATGAAGATCCATCAAAATGGAAAACATTCAATGATTTTTTTGCAAGGTATCTGAAATCACCCGATCAACGTCCGATCACATCTCCAAATGACCCGTCAATCGTATCGTCCCCCGCCGACTCAACGCCTCAGGGTGTATGGAAAATCGACAAAGATTCCAACATTGTGTCTAACGATGGCATACCAATCAAATCTAATATTTTTAAATCTGTAAAGGTGCTTATTGGTGAAGATAGCGCGTATAAAAATGAATTTGCCGATGGTGCATTAACACATACTTTTCTTGATATTAACGATTATCATCGCTATCATTTTCCGATCGGCGGAACAATAAAAGAAGTCCGCATTATTTTGAGCGATGATGCGGCTGGCGGTATTACAAAATGGAATGCTGAATTCAAAAAATATGTTCTTGAGTCAAAAATTCCTGGTTGGCAAAATGTTGAGACACGTGGTTGCGTAATTATCGAAAATGAAAAGTATGGCCTGGTAGCTTTGTTGCCGATTGGAATGTCGCAGATATCCTCGGTTAATTTTGAAGATACAGTCAAGGTAGACAAAACAGTCTGGAAGGGAGATATGCTTGGATATTTCTTGTTTGGCGGTTCAGATTTTGTAATGCTTTTTCAAAATAAGGTTGATTTTAAATTAACCGTCCCACAAGATGATAATAATAATTATAAACACCTTTTGATGGGTGAAGAATACGGTATGCTTACACAAAAAAAATGATCTGATTTACAGACATAACAAAAAATCTCGAACGGTTATGGTGAAGAAAAAAGCTTGTGATTGGGGTCAATGCTTAAATTCTGAGTAAAATCTTGCCACAAACTCACGAATTAAGCTTTAACCCCGATACACACCAATACATGTTGAGTGTTACTGACAAATCGCCAAACCCGGCAGTCCAGTGGACGATTGGGGGCTTCCGCTGGCGCTCCAGCCCCCAATTGCCGCTGACTTTAGCGGTATCTTTTCAGAGCGCAAAAGGCGCATACGCTTAACAGGCGTAAGTTCTTAGGCTATAACAATAACCTGCAACGACTAAGGAGTAAAAACGATGGCGACCTCTTCAGAACAGACAGGGAAAAAAAGATTTGAGTTTGTATCCCAGGCCCCGGGTTTACTGCAAAACACCTTTAGCGTGGTTAATTTCCAAGGTTCGGAAGGCTTATCTGCCTGCTATCAGTTCGAGATCATGTTAGTTGCCGATGACCCCGAAATTGATCTGGACGCTGTTTTGCATAGCCCGGCCACATTCAGCATTTTGCGGGACGACAATAACGGCAACATTCCGTTTCATGGTATTTTGGCGCAATTCGAACAACTTCATGAAGTCGATAACCATGTGTTTTATCGGGCTGTCCTTGTCCCCCGGCTGTGGTTGCTGTCGTTGAATCGCTGTAACCAGATATTTCTGGATAAAAGCGTGTCTGAAATTCTGGAAGCGGTTTTAAAAGATGGCGAACTGACCGCTGACGATGACTATGAACTGAAATTTAAAACCGATTACTCGAAACCCACGGAAAAAAGGGAATATGTATGCCAATACGGTGAAAGCCACCTTGATTTCATATCGCGCTGGATGGAGCGTGAAGGCATGTACTATTTTTTTGAACAAACCGCGGATCGTGAGAAACTGATTATCACGGATACGCACCTGACGCATACTTCATTGTTTTCAAATCGAGCCGACGAGGGCGACCCCATCGTCTATTCACCGCCATCGGGCATGGCCGAACCTTTTCGGGAAGAGATTGTGCATGCGTTGGTCTGCAAACAGAAACGGCTGCCCAGGACATTGCATGTCAAGGATTACAACTATCGCAAGCCGAATATGGACTATGCCGCCAAAGCTGAGGTTTCACCAAAAGGGCAAGGCGAAGTTCACATTTACGATGAACATTTTTTTAAACATAAGGAATGCCAAGCCGATGCCGGTAACGGCGCCCAAAAATATACCGATAAACGCGCCAAAACACACGCCGTTATTCGCGCCCAGGAGCTTCTAAGCCATGAAACACGTTTTCATGGTGAAAGCACGATTCCCTATCTCAGACCGGGTTACTTTTTTGAATTGAACAAACATTACCGCCAAAGCTTCAACCAGACCTATCTGGCCATCGAAATGGAACACACCGGCAGTCAGTCCGGGTTTCTCGTTGCCGGCTTGCAACAAGATCTTGCCGACATTGAAAAGCAGCTCTATTACCGCAACAGTTTCGTGGCAATTCCGAAGCTAACATCGGGGGAAAAACCGGTCGCAGTACAGTACCGCCCGCCTCTGAAGACTGAAAAACCAAGGTTTTACGGCACGCTTCAAGCCAAGATAGATGCGTCCGGAAGCGGCGAACAAGCCGAGCTTGACGATCAGGGGCGCTACAAGGTTCGACTGCCTTTTGACATCAATGCCAAAGATAGAGAGGACGGTAAGGCCAGCGCTTTTATTCGCATGATGCAGCCCTATGCCGAAATAAAAGAAGGCGGCGTTCACTTTCCGCTTCGAAAGGGAACGGATGTCTATCTGTCCTTTGAAAACGGCGATCCGGACCGACCCGTGATTGTCGGCGCCGCCCCCAACCCGATCACACCAAGCCCAGTCACCAGCGCCAACCCGAACCAGAGCGTTATGCGCGATCATTTCGGTAATGAACTGGTTTTTGACGCCACTCCGGGCGATGAGCATATTCGTCTCTTCAGCCCCCATCATAAGTCAGGGCTTGTTTTGGGAAAAAGTATTAAAAAATTTACCGATAGCGATACCTGGAACCTAAAAAAAGGCAACACGATTTCAACGGGACTAGGCACGAAACTTGATCTCTTTGCAGGCTTCAACACCAAAGCAATTGGGGGATTGGCCTTTGATCTATTCGCAGGCCTAAAGTATGGCCTAAAGATTGGCGGGATACATGATATCAATTTGAGTTATGACCATAAATTTGTCAAAGGCTCCAAAAAAACCGTATCCGCAGAAAATACCCAAAGCGTTGCAATGAAGAATAATGTTCTATGTGCAGGTGAAGGATTTTACCTTACGGGCGCAGCTAAGGCAAGCGATACATACAAACCTATTTTATTCGGCAATGAGGATGCAATAATATTTTCTTTAGGGAAAAAATTTGAAGGGGGAGGCGGCAAAGCCTATAAATTTGATGACCCAACGGAAGGGCCGGAATCATCACCTTATTTCGCTTTAGTAGCATCCATCTTCGCGACATTAGCTGCAATGGATTGGGATGGCGAATTTTCAACCGATATTGATACAGAACAAATGATTTCAGGTGGAACAATATCAATTGGTATTATTTTAAGTATCGTGACTGCGATTATCATTAACATAAAAATCAATAAGAATAAAGAAGAAGCTAGTAAAAAATTAGAACAAGTCAAACATAAAAATCCACCAATAAAAATTGAAATGAAAAAGGACGATGGAATTAGCCTTGAATGCTATGTGCCTGAGCCGCCTCCGCCGCCTCCGCCGCCTCAGCTTTTAGATGAGGAATTTATTATTGAGCCTCCGCCGCAAGCTCCCGATATGCCTGGGCTTGATGAAGCAACTATTGTTGGATCAAAGATTCAAACAAGATCTGATGGCATTCAAATGACATTTATAGGAAACGAAGGAAAATCTTCAAAAATCGAAATTAAGGATGGTATCACTATAGAGAGAATAATTTCTGACGATCAGAAAGGGACTGTGACGATTAGTCAAGATGGTAATAATATTTTAATTGATGGTGGAACAACAGTAGAGCTTAAAGTAGCCGGAAGGAGTGGCGTTGAGGTCACTGAAAAAGAAGTTAAAATTCTCGGAAAGGCAATAAACATAAATTCGGATATGTTCCGCAGTAGAAATTTTTCAGTTCAACTGTAATAGTTTACACTTTAATTTAATGATTGCGAAAATTTATTTTGGCGCTCATACTGATTATTCGGCTCCTAAACGAAAAATGAAGCGCCCCATTTTTATCAGAATCTCTTCTCATGGAAAAATAATGCAATGGAAATCATAAATCAAACCCCGTTTCAGTTCGCCTATATCGCCGGAAGAATCAACTTCCCGCAGCATTCGCTCACCCTGATTGTCAAAGCGGCCTTTGACCTCAGGCCCGGTCGGGTTGCCGCACTGGCGGATGAGCAGCCCTTGCCCACCGGCGACGAGTATTACCCCGATGACGACGAAATGCAGGGAAGTTGCCGGTATGAATCCGACTTCGCTTATTTCAAGCCCCGGGCCGACCTGATGCT
>JAOZRC010000344.1 GCA_029940345.1 Desulfobacterales bacterium | reverse complement strand
AACCAATCCCAGGGCGACAATACACATTACAGCCAATAGACATCTACGCATTCTTACCTCCTTTTCTGAAATAAAAAACTAAGATTTAAACAAAAATGCAACGCATTTAATATGCGTGTCAATAGCACAGTGACGTGGATATTGCAACTTTAATTTTTGCGATATAAATGATCGAATAACGTATTCTGATTTTCGTTTTTCAGGTGACTGCCGCATGCTGAAGCACATACCCCGCTATTTTTTTGAAAAAACCAGAGCGGACACGTATAGACAATCAAAGCGGATGCCAGGTTTTCATGCAATTGTCCTGGCTAAGGCGTGTGTTTCTATTGACAAGCGGTGCCATTTTACTATATTAAGGTTATCTGATAGTCATTTCACTAATCAGTGAACGCTTTCCCCGTTTTTTCCATCCGTGCTTGACCATTGATTTCCAAGCATATTTAATTACGCATTTTATATCATCATCGCTATGAAATTTCAATTTAAAATAATCCTTATCACTTTAGCCATTCTTATTGTCGCTTTGGTGCTAAATTCGGTGTTAAGCTTGGCGTCTTTTGAAAAATTGTATGTCGCCTCTTTGGTTTCAACCTATGAAATTGCCGGCAAAAATCTTAAACGCAAAGTCGAAAAATCGCTTCGCTTTGGTAAGCCGTTGACCGAATTCACCGGCATGGAACATTTATTGGCGGAGGTGCAAGAGACCAATCCGAATATCTCGGCGGTGAGTATCGCCTCGCCGGACAGACGGGTTCTTTATCACACGGATAAAAAAATGGTCGGGTCGGTGATGCAAATTGCCATGCCTGTTTCAGATAACGATCATCAGGCCGTCAGCCGTTTGGTCGACGATTCGTATATTACCCTTGTGCCGCTTTACGACCGATCTAAAAAATTAGCCGGCGTTATTCATCTCTCTTTTCCCCGCAAAGTGGTTTACGATCAACTTAAAAAAATGGCGCTTGAAAGTGGGAATATCTTATGGATATTGATGTTGGTGACTTCGATGATGATTATTTTGTTAATGAGTCTGTTTGTCGTTGCACCTGTCAAAAGCAAGATGCGTAAAATTGGTCAAAGGCTTGACTGGCCGGTTGATCTGGAAGCCGATGGCGGCATGTCTGAAATACAGCCCCTGACACCGGGAAATTCAGGTAATGGTGATGTGACATTTGAAAATCAGAATTTCGATTATCATTATCACTTTAAAACGCCTCCTTCCAAAATAATGCTGCAGGAAATCAGTCAAATTCGGAATGAAACGAATCGGCTGCAGTGGTACATTTATAAATTTATTGAAAATGCTTTTCGAACATTGGACAGTTTGCCCTGTGTTAAAAGGCGACAGCAAGAGATTATGGATATTTGCACTGAACTTGAAAAATCCGCGGATACGGTGCGCCGCCTTATTCATCAAAGCGATGCGCTCTCATCGGAGCATCGAAAGCATCTTCAAACCCTGACGCCTGCAAAGGGAGTTTACCTGGAGATGGCTCAACAATTGATCCAGGGAGAACAACAGTGATGATCCTTAACCTGAGTCTGCGCATTAAGATGTTTCTGATTGCCGTTTGTATTATCGTTACCGGGCAGATCGTCTATTCATATTATAATGTTAAATCTTTTCAGCATGGCTATATCAGCTCTTTGCAAAAAAAATCCGAGAAGTTAGGTGGTTATTTAAAGCGAGATGTTGAGTTTGTGCTAAACCTCAAAATTCCGTTGATCAAACTCAAAGGACTCGAAAAAACGCTTCAGGAAATTTTAAGAGCGGCGCCAGAGCTGGAATTTATCGAAATTACGGACACCCAGGGCTACGTTTTGTATTATGCGGATCATCAATCCCTGGGCAGAATCAAACCGGCTACCCAACTTTCTAAAATGTCAGATACCGCGACAACCCAGAAACTGAATCTTCTCGGGCTGACGGTTAAAGACACGGATACGATTTTACCCGTAATCTACAAACGTGAAAATAAACAGGTGGGCAATATCAATATGCGCTTGTCAGCACCGCTGATAGCCGCAAAAGCGCGTGAAATCCTGATGGATATGATCACCGTTATTTTGACGTCTTTATTGATTACATTTGAATTTTTAACCTTTTTCGTCATTTATAGCATCAGCGGACCGCTTGAGGGGGTTGTCAATGCGATGCGCCGCAGCATTCAATCATTATCCCCGTTATCAAAAAAAGAGTTTCTGTTTATAAAAGAGCTGAACATTGTTATTGAACGCTTCAACCAATTCATGGAAAAATTTTCAATTTGCTTGTCCCCGTTTCTCCCGATTTACAGCGGTTTCCCGGACTTAGAAGATAATGTCCATAAAACGGTTCCAAAACAGGCGCGTCTGATCGATGCTTTTTTAGATGGTCAGATGAACACCGTTAACGAATGGGAGCGCCCTCCCTTGAAGGCCGCTTTGGTAAAAATGCGGGGGCAGATGACTGCCCTGCAGGACAAAGTTGACAGTTTCGCAGATCAGTTAAACACAGGGGTGCTTGCGAAGTCTGAGTCTTCAACAAACGATTTGGCGGATACTTGTTATGAAGAGCGGCCAGACAATCACTTGCCCTATACTTACATACGCCCCCTGATTTTCCTTTTTGTAATGGCTGACGGTTTCACCGCCTCATTTTTCCCACTGTTTGTGGATACGCTGTATGAACCGCTTTGGGGACTATCCAAAGATGTGATCCTGGGGTTGCCGATTTCAGTTTTTATGTTTTTTTTGGCGTTAAGCATGGTGCTGGGCGGGAGTGTGACAGACCGCTTTGGCTGGCGGCGACCACTATTAATTGGTATATTTATCAATGCTGTCGGTTTAATGATAACGTCTGTATCCCAGGATATTTTTCAATTGCTGCTGTTTCGCTCGGTTACGGCGCTTGGCTTTGGTATCGTCTTTATTGCCTGCCAACAGTTTATTATCAATAACACTACGGTAAAAGCGCGGACGCTCGGCATGGCAACGTTTTTGGCGGCTTTTTTCAGTGGTGATATTTGTGGAACCGTGATTGGCGGTATGCTGGCCGATCGGATCGGATACACCAATGTTTTCGTTGTCAGCGGCGTTTTTGCCATGTTCGCCTTTCTATTTGGCATCCTTATCTTTAAAAAAGAGACGCATGAACCGAGTGCACATAGACATCAAAGGCTGTTTACGATCAAAGATGTGTTCGGGGTGTTTAAGGATCGGGAGTTTGTTTCCGTGGTGTTTTTGCAAGCCATACCCGCTAAAATCGCTTTAATCGGCTTTGTGTTCTTTTTTGCACCGCTATATCTTAACCGGATTGGCGCTCTGCAATCGGATATTGGCCGTTTGATCATGTGTTACGGTTTAATGCTGGTTTTTTTTGGGCCGCTATTTTCGAAATACTGTGACAAAGCATCCTTGCGCAAGTATTTCATCTTTGTAGGGGGGATGTTAACCGGGCTGTCCATGATCAGCTTTTATTTTATCCAAGGTTTCGGCAGCGTTCTTTTCATTGTGATGATGATGGGGGTTGCGCATACCTTCTCAGTTTCTTCACAAGCTTCTTTTATCACGGAGACCGCCTTTGTTAAAAAAGTCGGTGCCGGCGCCGGCATGGGAATATTCCGATTCTGGGAAAGAATCGGCAACGTGGTCGGCCCCCTCTTGATGGGCTATTTAATTGCGGTGACAGATTATGAGCGCTCTATCATGATTGTTGGGATTATATCCGTCTTGTGCAGTCTTTTATATCTTATCTTGATCATTTCCGGGCCAAAACATCAAAATGATTGAAGTTGCCCACTTCTTCCTGTTTGCTGTCACTTCTGCTTTTTCCTAAAATCAAAAGATAAAGGATAAATTTCAAATGAACAACTATTATCAATTCCTGGATGATCAAATCAATTCGTCTCTTGGGGTAAATTTAGGCTTTAATAACTTAATCGCATCAGGACTTTATACGTTTGATAGCGACATTTTAAAAGGCTTTTTTAAGCGTTATGATCTCATAAAGAAATTTCAGGAAATCACTCTTTCGCTCTTTAAAGCGAGTCTTCAGGGTGAATTTGATCCCGAATTGGCGGAACTGGTGATCAACGAACTTCCAGACAACCAGGGATGGAAATATCATCAGCGGCTTACAGAACGGCAACATCACACTCCGGCGTTTTTCAGGACCGATGAAGTCGCACCCGGGAAAATATCTGAAATCCAATGCCCGGGTTCATCGTGGGGATTGTACGAGCAAATATATCATTTTTATCAAAACCACAGTTCCGTTTTTGGTGAACAGATTACGTTCCCCAAAAGTCTCGCAACGGCTTTTGCGGATACGGTTAAGCAATCTGTGAACCCCGAACCCTGTATTCATCATCTTTTGGATAATGCCTCCATCCCCCACGGTATGCGTTATTTTATTCAAAGCACACGTAAACACAATTTAAAATACTATGGTTATGACAAAGATGTCACACCGTATAACTGCAATTTTGTTCGCAGCCATGATTTTGTCAGCCTTTTTTACAATAACTTCGCGAAACAAAGACTGGCAGATTGTGAAAATCAGCTAATACGTTATGACTTGCCCCCAACGGCTCTGTTTGAACAAAAGGTTATTATGTCATTTCCGTTTTGGAAAAAAACCCGGGATTATTACTCGGATGAAATTCGGAATTTATTTCCATATACCCAAATAATCAGACCGGAAGGGTTTTATCTTGAAGATGGATGTAAAATATGTATAAATGATTTTATTAAGCTTTCACGCAAGGAGAGAAGTTATTATCTGAAATATGCCGGTTGCGATGTATCGATAAATTGGGGCAGCAAAGGCGTATTTTTTGCAGGCAGTCTTTCACAGAAAAAAATAAATGAAATATTTTCTGAAATTATTAATGGTCATGCCAATAAAAAATATTGGATAATACAAAAAAGCTACCTCGAATCCAATACGGCCAATTATTTAACGAGAAATGGTGATGAAAATAAAATAAAGATTCATTCAAAGTATAGTGGATTTTATGGCTCAAATGGGCTAATCGGTATTCTTATAATGGAAAGACCGTTTTATAAAGTGCATGGGAATGTTGATACAATTATGAACCTGTGCAAATAGGATTGAAGTTTAACATCTTTCATTTGCTGGTTTACACTTTTTGGGCATCCTTCAAAAGTCAGTTTACACTTTTACCCGTCATTTTAGCTTCAGCGCCTGTGATGAATCGTAACGCATTCTTTCAGATTGCGAGATCGCGCTGTACAAACTGAAAGTCTATTGAAATTTGTTATGCTGCCTCATTGCGAAAAAAGTGCAAACCACTTTCAGACTATTTTGAAGGATGCCCGAAACTTCAATTTAAATTTCAAAATAGGAGAATAGAGTAATGATTTTGATCAAAAATAGCAAAATAATTGTTTGGGATGTATTCGTGTTATTTTTCTTTTTAATTATGACTGTCGATGCCGATGTGAATGCATCCGACAAAACGCACAGAATCGGTTATCTTGAAGCAGGTGATTACTGGATTTATGACAAAACATTGAATGCCCTGAAAGTCGCGTTGGAGGAAATGGGATGGAAGAATAAAGTTGAGTTTCCCCAAGACGCCCGTTTTAGCCCCGGATGGGATGAAAAGATGAAACCGGAACGTCTTAAAAAAGCGCAGGAGTTAATGGCCCGTAAGGATATTGATCTGATTATTGCGATGGGCACCGGAGCGACTAAGTCATTATTGGAAGCAAACAATGGCAAAACACCGATTCTTGCCATGGGCGTTTCAGATGCAGTAAAATCGAAATTTGTAATCAGTGAAAAAGATTCGGGGAAGGATAATTTCACCGTTCGTGTCGTGCCGGGCCGTTACAAAAGGATGTTTGAAATTTTTCATGATGTGGTAAATTTTAAAAAACTTGGTTTGCTCTATCCGGACACTGAAAACGGCCGCAAATATTCCAACGTGGCGGATGCCAAACAAGTTAGCACTGAACGCAGTTTTAAAGTTATTGAGTACAACAAAATTTCAACCGCCGAAACACCCGAAGAGTGCAAAGCGGGACTTCAATGGTTGTTTGATCAAGGTATAGATGCGTTTTTTATTCCTTCAATTAACTGCTTTGACTGGAG
>JAOZRC010000343.1 GCA_029940345.1 Desulfobacterales bacterium | reverse complement strand
AGCGTAATTGCGCATATTCCGTTGTGTCGCTACAAATATACCGTCATGATGGGACTATGAACTTATCATTCGCTTTATTTTTATAGTGTTTATTAAATTTGGTATACACTACATGTTGTGGTTTCAATGCTTTTAGGGTGTTATTCAGATTATGAATTCCATTTCGATGCGTTGAGCTAAACCTGTTTAAAAATACGGGGCTTCTTTGAAAATTTGAACCATCTGAGCTAGAACCTTGTTAATAGTACATCGACACTAAAATCGTAATTAAAAGAACTACAAATTTATTAAGCGAATGGTAAGTATTTATGTTTGAATTCATATATTTATCTCCAGAGTATTTAAAAAATGTCCTGTACAGTGATTTTGGTCTTAACAATGGGGCGCACCATAGAAATTCCTTATAATAATAACGCTTACCTGTTGCGAAACAAGCGTTAATCTGCTAGAGTGGGTTGTTTAACATGTGTTAAGACCTAACAGGAGCAATGATGTTTGAACAAGAATTGAATATGTACTGGAAAGCGGTGGTCAACACCATGCGGGAAGGGTTGATGATCGTCGATCCGGATGGAACTGTCGTATCGGTGAACAAGGCCCTGGTGAAGATGACCGGTTTTTTGCAAACAGAGCTGATCGGAAGGAAATGCTCGGTTTTAAATTGCAGCCTTTTCAAGGCTACCCGTCAAAACAGGGGCGGTTCATGGTGCACCCTTTTTAATAACGGATTTATGGAGACAAGGCCCTGCACACTGCAAAAAAAGGATAAAAGCGTCATTCATGTTTTAAAAAACGCCGCCATTTTAAGTGACAACAGGGGCAATGTCATAGGAGCTGTGGAGACGATTACGGATATCACCGATATAAGAGAAAAGGACATCCAAATTGAGGCATATCGAAAAGAGCTGTTTTCCGATGAGAGTTTCCACGGAATCATAGGAGTTTCTGAATCGATGGTGCGGGTCTTTGATCTGATTTCCAATGCGGCCCGATCGGATGCCCCTGTGATAATTTATGGAGAGAGCGGAACCGGCAAAGAGCTTGTAAGCCGCGCCGTTCATGCAACCGGCAACCGGAAGGACGGCCCTTTTGTTAAGGTGAATTGCGCGGCTTTACAAGATTCCCTGCTTGAAAGCGAACTCTTCGGCCATGTCAAAGGCGCATTTACGGGCGCTTACAGGGACAGGCTAGGCCGTTTTGAATCCGCCGATAACGGGGATATTTTCCTTGATGAAATCGGAGACATCCCCTCTGCAACCCAAGTTAAAATGCTTAGGGTCCTGGAAGAGAAGATGGTGGAAAGGGTCGGTTCAGGTGAGTCCTTCCCCGTAAATGTGCGGATAATTTCGGCAACCAACCGTAACCTTGAAAAGATGGTGCAAGAGGGGGAATTCCGCAAAGACTTTTTTTTCAGGATAAACGTCATACCGATCCATATTCCTCCCTTAAGAGATCGCAAAGAGGACATCCCTTTAATATCCCAGTCTTTTTTTGAAAAAATCCGCTTGAAAAGCGGACGTAAAATCAAGGCGATCTCCAATGAGACCATGGACATCCTGTTGGAATACTCGTGGCCGGGTAATGTTCGGGAATTAAAAAGCGCCTTTGAATACGCCTTTGTGACCTGTGACAGCACCCTCATACGACCGGAACATCTGCCTGCTTCGATTTTAAATTACAACTTAAAAATAAAAAAAGCGGCTCCGGTTAAAGTCGTGGAAGAGAAAATTAAGCAGGAGCTTATAAAAGCTCTGGAGAAGACTGGCGGAAACCGGTCCGCCGCCGCAAGATTAATAGGTGTCTCCCGCGTGACTGTCTGGAATAGAATGAAAAAGTTCAATGTTAGCGCCAAAACGGAAATCGACACGGGTTCAGTTGAATAGGTGATTCAATCGTATTTGGTTTATAATTATTTATTTGCTAATTCGTTACCTTTACCATAGAATATGAAAAGGATACATCCGTTGTATGAATTTTTAGATACACTTGGCGCTGTGATGTATGCGTATGATCAGAATATACCGAATTAAAGGCATCCTTCATGTGCCAGTTTATACTTTTTTGCATTCAGGTTTCAGGTGTCAGGATTTTGGCAAGCGCATCCTGACACCTGAATCCTGACACCCGGTTTCCATCACAAAAAAGTGTAGGATAGCAAGACATGGTATAATTATTTTCAAAATTCACCTAATGAGCCAGTTTGTGATATAACCAAAAAGAGATGACCTCATGAAAAATTTTTTAAGTCTGATTGTAGCAAGAAAAAAGGAAGAAATCGTTGCGGCCAAACAAAACTTACCTGAAAATCGTCTGATTGAAAGGGTGCATCCGCTCTCTTCCAAGCGTTCATTTTTTAATCGGCTGCGACATCCGGGGACATCAGGCATAAATATCATTGCCGAAATTAAACGCGCTTCTCCGTCCAAAGGCTTGATTCGCAAAGATTTGAACGCGACGGCCTTTGCGGTGGCCTATCAGCAAGGCGGCGCTGCGGCAATTTCGGTTTTAACGGACGGGCCCGGTTTTCGGGGAAGTGTAGAAGATTTACAAGAAGCGCATCAGGCAACGACGCTTCCCGTGCTGCGCAAAGATTTCATTATTTCCGCTTACCAGATTTATCAATCCGCCCTGATGAAAGCGGATGCGATTTTGTTGATTGTTCGCATTCTTTCCCAACAACAACTGCACGACTATCTACGTTTGAGCCGTGAGCTTAAGATGGACGCATTGGTTGAGGTGTTTTGTGAAGAGGATGTTGAAAAGGCCATTGCGGCCGACGCGCGCCTGATCGGAATCAATAACCGCAATCTTAGCACTTTCGAGACCGATATTGAAACCGCACGGCGCATGGCGGCGCTGTTAACACCCGATCAAATAGCGGTTGCGGCGTCAGGAATTGCGACACGCCAGGATATCGAAGCAACCCTTGAAGCCGGGATTTGGAATTTTCTGATAGGCGAAAGTATTGTCAAATCCTCAGATCCTGGACATTTTCTCAGGAGACTTCATGGAAAATGAAAATCGTCTGCCGGTAAAAAAGTTTTCAGATAAAATGCAGGTGAAAATATGCGGTCTGACCCGTGTTGATGAGGCGCTGGGATGCGTCAAACTGGGAGCCGACGCCATCGGATGTGTTTTTTTCCCGCCCAGCCCCAGGCACCTGACAGACCGGCGAGCCCGGGACATTTGCAGAGCCCTGTCATCCGAAATCACAACTGTGGGCGTGTTTGTGAATGCCGATTATGACTTTATTATGCACAAAGTCGATTTTTGCGGATTACGGGCGGTGCAACTACACGGCAAGGAATCGCCGGACCTGGTGCGGCGTCTCAGTGATAAAAAGCTGGTTGTGATCAAAGCACTCTTTTTGTCAAAAGCACCTCCCTTAGCCGATGCGACGATTTACGAACCCACAGCCTTTTTACTTGAATGCGGGCAGGGCCGCCTTCCCGGCGGCAACGCCCGCGCCTGGGACTGGCAGGCAGCCAAACATTTCGGCGATAAGCGGCCATTTGTTTTGGCCGGAGGCTTGTCTCCTGAAAATGTGATTTCAGCCATCGCGTCCTGCGATCCGGATGCGGTCGATGTCAGCTCCGGCGTTGAATCATTACCGGGCCGGAAAGATATGAAGCGAGTGCAGGCTTTTATGGACGCGGTTTTAATTTCAACAACTGCGCAAACGATTCGGAATCGGCCCAAATATCGGAAGATTTTCAAACTGTAGGCATCCTCCATTTTTCCCTGGAACGGGCATTGGAGGTATCCTATTCAAATTAGATGGTAATGGCCAGGTAAGGCGTGTGAAAGTTAAAAGGTGTTTGCGGAACCAATAACATATTTGCAGCCAAGTCCGACGATCAACTCAAAATTGTTTGCCTAACAGGAGATACAGGCTGCTATTACCTGTTTCCGCATACCCATACCCAAAGTATAACGGCCCCAATTTGGAGTCCAGACCTAAAAAGACACTACCCGCCGTCAGGCTGTTATCAAAGCTGATATCCTCGGAAGTATTAAAAACATTGCCTTGCTGCAAGGTGGCTCCTACATACGACGGCATCGCCATAATTTGTTTCATCGCACGTATGTATCCCAGCCGGGCCAAAGCGACATGCTGACCGCTAAGTTCGTTGAAACTGAAACCTGGCAGATCGAACAAACCGCCCAGGCGAAACCAGTTTTGCAGCGGAGCCTCACCATCAAAGGTGGTGTCATAGCGTGTGCTGAACAGAAACGTATTACGTCCGAAAGATTTCGCACCGATAATTTCAGTGGCAACCTGTTGAAAAGGCCAATTGGCACCCAATTCCGTCAGCGCATGGGTGTACGCCAGTTGAACATTAACGCCAGAACGAGGAAAATATACGTTATCAAGGGTATCTGCATACAAACCCGCAAAAAATTCACCACTGTCGTTGTCATTTTCAGGATCAAGATCCACACCCACCCGAAGCTCCTTGCTTCCGAAAGAGCGTTGCACACCCAATTGGAATTCTCCCCAGGTTCCGAGTTCACGGCCGGTGATGAGCGACCCGCCCCAGGTGCGGACACGGTATTCCGCTATAATTTGGTCATCATCAAAAATATTGAACCGCTCGTTTAAGAAAAAGACCCTGGGCATAATAAAATAAGGCGATGCAAGCCACAGCGGCTGATAGAACTCCGATAGAAATTTGGGCTCATCCCCCAACTCCAATACATTGCGCCATTCGCCATTTAGACGATTGATCGGCGTCACTAAAAGTCCCAACCGAAAAACCAGGCTGTTGGCATCGCTCAAATTGCTCTGAAACCGCAGGCCAAACTGGAGGTAATTAGGCGCCCAGGGCTTTTCCTTGACCTTGATCTTCAAGCCGGTTTTTCCATCTTCCTCGATCACATTATAGCTGACACTGTCAAAGACGGTCATGCCGTAGATAACCGCCAAATCTTCATCGAGCTGTCGCGTGTCCAGGGGTTGGCCGATTTTTATTCTTAAATTGGAATGAATGATCGTATCTGAAACACGCGAATCATTCTCGATCTTAACAAATTCAATCACCGGCTCAGAGAATCCTTTAGATTTACGTGACAGCAGGTGACGCCTGAATTCCGGTTCCTCTAAGGATAACCGCGATAGCTGATCCTGTTGGGCCAGGGCTGCTTCAAGGCCGATGACGACCGCTTCAGACGCGCGTTTAAAACTGGTTGTGGAGATCGAGCCCAGGTCAGGCGCAATCAGAATATCTTTTTCGGACAGCGTGTCCAACTGCGCTTCGGTATTGCGCCGGGTCAGGATACCGGTGAGTTGGAATACAATGGCAAACAGATTCTCCATTTTCTCCTTGGGCAGCAGCGGCGTGCTGATATCAACGGCGATAACCAGTTCAGCGCCCATAGCGCGTGCAACATCCACCGGCAAATTATTGGTCACACCGCCGTCCACCAGGAGGCGGCCGTCAATGTTGGCCGGTGTGAATGCGCCCGGGATCGACATACTGGCCTGAATCGCATTGGCAAGATCACCCTCGGCGAGTACAACAGCCTCACCGGTGGCGATATCACTGGTAACAGCGCGAAAAGGAATGTTTAGTTTGTCGAAATCGGTGACCCCGCCCGTGGAGAGCGTCAGTTCCTTTAACTTTAAATAGAGCTTCTGTCCCTCGAAAATGCCCTGGGGAAGCAGCAGGTTACCATCCTTGAACCCCGCCCCCTTGTTCAACATAAAAAACGCATCATCGAATTTTCGGCGCATCGACATTTTTTTACGCGGCGGATCATCACTGAAAATATGATCCCAATCAATGGCATTAAGCGCCTTTTCGATCTCATCAGGGCTCATACCGGAGGCATACAACCCGCCCACAATCGCACCCATACTGGTTCCGGCAATGCAGTCCACCGGAATCCGCAGTTGTTCCAACACTTTCAGTACACCGATATGAGCCGCGCCGCGGGCGCCGCCACCGCTAAGGACGAGACCGATTCGAGGACGAGAATTCGGATTCTGTTTTGCTTTATTAGCCTGTGCCAATGCGAATGACGACGTCTCAATAATCATCAGGCCGATGAATAATATAAGTATAAATTTTTTAAACATTTTTCCCTTAGAGCCTGTTTGGAAAGTCGTGATCGAAGCGAAAAAGTGTGAGAGCG